>JAEHDK010000278.1 GCA_016880465.1 Micromonosporaceae bacterium | reverse complement strand
GGAGCAGGCGCGCACGGCGTACGCCAAGATCGAGGTCATTCTCGCCGCCGCCGGCCTGACCCTCGCCGACGTCACCAAGGTGGTGGAGAACGTGACGGTCGCCGGCTTGCCCGCCTACCCCGAGGCCGAGGCCGTACGGCGGGAGCTACTCGCGGGATACGAGCCGGCCGTGGCGACCGTCGTGGTCGAACGCCTGCTACGTCCGGCCGCACTGCTGGAGGTCGAGGTCCACGCCACCCGCGGTGCCGGCATCCCCCGGATCGGCGCCGCGACCGGCACTCCATGGCACCGCGGCACCCTGCGCGAGGGCCACGACGGCGAGGTCGCGCTGCCCACCGTGCTACCGGTCGACGAGCATGGCGACGTCGTCCACGAGGGTGACCTCCTCGGGCAGTACGCCTGGTGCCTGGACCGGGCGGACCGGCTGCTGCGCGACGCGGGGCTGTCGCTGGACGCCGCCGTGACCACCTACGACTACTCCACGCCGGCGACCCGCGAGCAGTACCCCAAGGCAGCGCGCATCCGCCGGGAGCGGCTCGGCGGAGCCGGGGTCTACCCCGGCGCGGGCGGCATCCTCATGAGCCGGTTGCACGCGCCGGGCGTACTCGTCGCCGTGGATATCACCGCGTCTCGACACCCCTTGACCGCGGTCAACCCCGGCTGGACCCGCTACGAGACACTGACCTACTCGCCGGGCGTACGGGCCGGCCGCACGCTGTACCTGTCGGGCTTCGCGGCCCTGGACATGCGGACCCAGCAGGCGCTGCATCCCGGCGACGTCGTCGCGCAGGCCGAGGCGACCTACGATGCCGTGCTGCAGGTACTGGCGGCGGCCGGCGCCGGCCCGGAGCACCTGATCGGGACGGTGGAGTACGTGTGCCCCGGCGGCCTGGCGGACTACCGGGGGGTGGCGCGGGTACGTGAGCGGATGCTGCGCGCGCCGTGGCCCGCGTCGACCGGTGCCGTCTGTGCCGGACTGCTGCGACCGGAGTTCCTGCTCGAGGTGCTGCCGACCGCGGTACTCCCGGAGACCGCGGCATGACCATGCTCACCGAGGAGCTGCGGGCCCGCATCGGCGAGGAACGGGTGTACACCGCACCGGAGGAGCTCGGCCGGGCCTCGATCCGCTACTTCGCCCGCGCGGTCGGCGACGACAACCGGCTCTACACCGACGACGGGTACGCCCGGCAGTGGGGCTACGAGGGCGTCATCGCACCACCGACGCTCGTCTGCGAGACGAACCAGTACGCCGACGTCCCGCGAGACGGAGACGGCTACGCCGGCCACCGGTGGGACCTCCACGTGCCCGGCACCCGGCAGGTACGCGGTGGCAACAGCTACGAGTTCCACCGCGCCGTACGGCCGGGGGACGTCGTCACCGCCACGTGGGTGCTGGTCGACATCGCCGAGCGCAGCACCCGCGACGGCCGGGCGATGCTCGTGGTGACCTCGCGCGCCCAGTACACCGACCAGGCAGGTGAGCTGCTTGCCACCAACGAGGAACAGGTCATCTACGTCTCGCTCGACGTGCCCGGGGGTGACCGGTGATCCGCGCCGAGCCGACCGTGGGTGCCGAGGTCCCCCCGCTCACCCGCACCATCACCTTGACCGACATGGTCGCCTACGCCGGGGCGACGTGGGACTGGCACCGGTTGCACTACGACCCCGACTGGCTCCTGGCCCGCGGGTTGACCCAGCCCGTGGTCGATGGCCAGGTCTTCGGCGCTCTGCTCGCCGAGGCGCTGCAGGACTGGCTGGGGCCGCGGGCGGCGCTGCGCCGGCTGCATTTCCGGTTCCGCGAGCTGGTACTGGCGGGTGAGACCGTGCGCTGCGGCGGCCGGGTGACCCGGGTCGCGGGCCGGCTGGTCACCGTCGAGCAGCAGGTCGAGGTCGTCGGGGATCGGCCGCGGATCGCCGTCGCGCCGGCCGGTGCGGTCGTGGAGCTGCGCACGTGATGCGCGCCCCCGCGGTGGCGATCGTCGGTGCGGCCGAGTGCGACCTCGGCGTCACCGGGCGCAGCATTCTCGGGCTCCAGGCCCAGGCGATCACCCGCGCACTCGCCGACGCGGGCCTGCCGCTGCGCGACGTCGACGGCCTGGCCACCACCGGCGTGTCCCGGTTCTCCACCACCCAACTCGCCGAGTACGTCGGGATCCAGCCGTCCTGGGTCGACTCCACCTTCACCGGCGGTGGCGCGTTCGAGATGTTCGTCGCCCGCGCGGCGCAGGCCATCGAGGCAGGGCAGGCCGAGGTGGTCGTCGTGTCGTTCGCGTCCAACCAGCGGTCAGCGCGTTCCCGCTCGCTTGCCGGCGTGCTGGAGACGCACACGCCCGAGGCGCAGTTCGAGAGCCCGTACGGACCGCTGCACCCGATCAGCCACTACGCGATGGCCGCGGCCGCATACCTGCACCGCTACCGAGCCACCCGCGAACAACTCGCCGAGGTGGCGATCGCCGCCCGGGAATGGGCTCTGCTCAACCCGGTGGCGTACCGGTACGGCGCCGGCCCGCTCACGGTGCAGGACGTACTCGGCGCTCCGGTGGTCAGCACGCCGCTGACCACCGGCGACTGCTGCCTGGTCACCGACGGCGGTGGTGCGGTCGTGCTGACCTCGCTGGACCGCGCCCGCGACCTGCCACGGCCGCCGGTACGGGTGCTCGGCTACGGCGAGGTGAGCACGAATACCTCGATGGCCTGGCCGGACGACCTCGCCACGAGCGGCGCCGCACCGGCCGGCCGCCGGGCCTTCGCGATGGCCGGGCTGACCCCCGCCGACGTCGACGTGGTGGAGGTGTACGACTCGTTCACCATCACGGTGCTGCTCACCCTCGAGGCGCTGGGGTTCTGCGGGCCGGGCGAGGCCTCGTCCTTCATCCAGGGTGGACGGATCCGACCGGGCGGCGCGCTGCCGCTCAACACCTCCGGTGGTGGCCTGTCGTACTGCCACCCGGGACAGTTCGGCGTGCTGCTGCTCGTGGAGGCGGTGCGGCAGCTGCGCGGCGAGTGCGCGGACCGCCAGGTGCCGGGTGCCGAGATCGGCCTGGCCCACGGCACCGGCGGGATCCTGTCGAGCCATGCGACGGTGTTGCTGGGGGTGCACCGGTGAGCCGGTCATATCCGGTACCGCCGCCCGACGAGGTAACCGAAGGCTGGTGGGGCGCCACCCGGCAGCGCCGCCTCGTGCTGCAGTACTGCGCGGACTGCGACCGGCCGCAACACCCGCCACGAGCGCTCTGCACCGCGTGTGGCGCGACCGACCACCTGGGGTGGCGGGACGCTTCGGGCGAGGGCATCGTCGACTCGTGCACGGTCGTCGAGCGGGCGCCCTCGCCGGACTTCACGCCGCCCTATGTGGTGGCCCGGGTACGTCTCGCCGAGGGGCCCGTGCTGCTCACCAACGTGGTGGACATCGCACCCTACGAGGTCGGCATCGGCGACCGCGTGCGGCTGCGCTGGCGCGACCTGCCGGACGGCCGGGCGCTGCCGGTATTCGGCCCGGCGTCCCCGCGGCCAGAGGAGTGACTGTGGACTTCACCTTTGACGAGGAACAGCGCGAGTTCCGTGCCGTCCTGCGCAGCTTCGTGGACCGGGAGATCGTGCCCGTCGCACGCGAGTGGGAGCAGGAGGGCCGCTACCCCACCCAGATCGTGGCGGGCCTCAAGCGCCTGGGCCTGTTCGGCATCACGGTGCCCGAGGAGTACGGCGGCCTGGACTTGGGCCCGGTGCCTTTCGCGCTCGTCTTCGAGGAGCTCGCCCGGGGCTGGATGGGCATAGCGGGAATCCTCGGCTCGCACTCGCTGTCCTGTCGCATGATCGCACAGCACGGCACCGCCGAGCAGAAGCAGCGGTACCTGCCGGCACTGGCCACTGGCGAGCGCCGTACCGGGATCGGCCTGACCGAGCCCGACGCGGGCACGGACCTGCAGGGCATCCGGACCACCGCCCGCCGCGACGGGGACCACTACATCGTCACCGGCACCAAGATGTGGATCACCAATGCCCGACACGCCGATCCGCTGCCGTGCCTGGTCAAGACCGATCCACACGCGACTCCGGCACACCGGGGCATGTCCGTCCTGCTGGTCGACGCCGGGACGCCCGGCTTCACGGTCACGAAGGACATCCCGAAGCTCGGCTACAAAGGCACGGAGTCGTGCGAGGTCGTACTCGACGACGCCCGGGTCCCGGTCGAGAACCTGCTGGGGGGCGCGGAGGGGCGGGGCATGCAGCAGGTCCTGTCGGCCCTGGAGTGGGGACGGGTGAACATCGCCGCCCGCTCGGTCGGTATCGCGCAGCGCGCGTACGACGAGGCGCTGGCCTACTCCCGCCAGCGCATGGCCTTCAACCGGCCGATCTCGGACTTCCAGGCGGTGCAGCTCAAGCTGGCCTCGGTCGCCACGACCCTGCAGGCCGCCCGGCTGATGGCGTACTGGGCCGCCGACGCCGTCGCGCGCGGCCGCGCCGACGCGGAGACCGGAATGGCCAAGATCTTCTGTTCCGAGGTGGCGCTCGAGGCGGCCATCGAGGCGATGAAGGTGCACGGCGGTTACGGCTACTCGACCGAGTACGAGGTGGAACGGCTCTACCGGGACGCGATCCTGATGAGCATCGGCGAAGGTACCAACGACGTCCTGCGTACGGTGGTCGCCAAGTCGCTGGTGCGGGGCCAGGCGAGGGTCGGATGACGCCGGCACCGACCGCCGTACCGCGCTCGTACCTCTACGTACCCGGCGACCAACCGCAGAAGCTGGCCAAGGCGCTCGACCGGGGCGCCGATGCGGTCATCGTCGATCTGGAGGACGCGGTCGCCCCGGCCGCGAAGGCTTCGGCTCGCGCGGCCGTCGCCGGGTGGCTGCGGTCGCGCGCCCCACGCGCGGACGTCGAGGTGTGGGTGCGGATCAACCCGGGCGCGGCCGGTCATGACGATGCCGCGGCCGTGGTCGGGCCAGGTCTGGCCGGTGTCGTGGCCGCCAAGACACGGTCCGCCGCCGACCTCGTCGCGCTGGACGCCGCGCTGCGGGTCGGCGAGGCCGGCGCCGGGCTCCCGGCGGGCCAGGTGGCCGTGGTGCCGTTGCTGGAGTCGGCCGCCGCCGTGCTGGCTGCGCCGGACCTGGCCCGGGGACCACGGGTGCGGCGGCTACAGCTCGGTGAGGCCGACCTGCGAGCGGACGTCGGGCTGCTGCCCGGCGACGCGGAGCTGGAACTGCTGTACGTACGCAGCCACGTCGTGCTGGTCAGCGCCGCATGCGGGCTGGAACCACCGGTCGGGCCCGTGTCGACCGACTTCCGCGACCTGGAGCGGTTCCGCGGGTCGA
Organism: Micromonosporaceae bacterium; assembly: GCA_016880465.1. Lineage (GTDB taxonomy): Bacteria > Actinomycetota > Actinomycetes > Mycobacteriales > Micromonosporaceae > EFPC-2. Next base: position 701 of record JAEHDK010000278.1, on the reverse strand, counting down.
CGCTTGCGCTTCTGCGGCTCGGCTTCGTCGGCCGGTCCTGCATCCATCCCGCGCAGGTGACCGTGGCCAACGAGGTGTTCACGCCGGCGCCGGATGAGGTCGACCGGGCCCGAGCGCTGGTGGCGCGGTTCGAGCAGGCCGTGGCCGCGGGCGACGGCGTACTGCTCGACGACGCCGGCCGGATGGTGGACGAGGCGGTGGTCCGGCAGGCCCGCCGGCTGCTCGCCCGGGTCCGATGAGCCCGGGTCCGATGAGCCCGGGTCCGATGAGCCCGGGTCCGATGAGCGGGGCCGCGCCGCCCCACCGCCGCCCGGCGGTCGTCGAGCTTCGCGCCGGCGACCTGCCGTCGCGGCCATTCACCATTCCCGATGCGACCCGGGACGTCGGCCTGGCCCGACTGCACGTCGACGAGCGGACCGGAGCGAGCGCGGCACTGGTGCGCTTTCCGTCCGGATGGGCCAGACCGGGGGCCGGGCACTACCGCTGCGCCGAGCTGTTCGTGGTACTCGACGGCGCCATCGAGGTGAGCGGCGTGCGGTACGCCGCGGGGGAGTACGGCTACCTGCCCGCCCGAGCTGCCCGGGCCGACAGTCACAGCGCGGCCGGCTGCCTCGCCGTTGCCTGGTTCTCCGGACCGCCCGTCTGGACGGCGGGTCCGTCGCCGGTGCCGGCGGCCGAGATCCGCCGGCACGGGTGCGTCG
>JAEHDK010000032.1 GCA_016880465.1 Micromonosporaceae bacterium | reverse complement strand
CGTCGAGGTTGATCGTCGGCGGTACGACGCCGTGGTGCATGGCGAGGATCGTGGCGATCGACTCCAGCGCGCCGGCCGCACCGAGCAGGTGGCCGGTCATCGACTTGGTCGCCGTCACCACCGGATGATCGCCCAGCGCCGCGTGCAGCGCGATGATCTCCGCGATGTCGCCGACCGGCGTCGACGTCGCATGCGCGTTGACGTGCACGATGTCGGTCGGTGCCAGGTCGGCGTTGCGCAGTGCCGCCGTGATCGCCCGCGTCGCACCGCGCCCCTCCGGATCGGGCTGCACGATGTCGTACCCGTCGGAGGTCAGGCCGGCCCCGGCGAGCCGGGCGTAGACCCGCGCGCCCCGAGCGGCGGCATGGTCCGCTCGTTCGAGGATCACCACGGCCGCACCCTCGCCGAGGACGAACCCGTCGCGCGCCTTGTCGAACGGGCGGGAGGCGCGGGTCGGCTCGTCGTTGCGGGTGGACATCGCCCGCATCGACGCGAACCCGGCGATCGGCAGCGGGTGGATGACGGCCTCCGTACCGCCCGCGACGACCACGTCGGCGCGGCCGGAGCGGATCATGTCCAGGCCGAGTGCGATCGCCTCCGCGCCGGTCGCGCAGGCGCTCGCGACCGAATGCACGCCCGCCTTCGCGCCCAGCTCCAGCCCTACCCACGCGGCCGGTCCGTTCGGCATCAGCATCGGTACGGTGTGCGGCGACACGCGCCGTGCCCCGCTCGCCTCGAGGATGTCGTCCTGGGCGAGCAGGGTCTGCGCGCCGCCGATGCCCGAGCCCACACTGACGGCGAGCCGCTCGCGGTCGAGCTCGGTGTCGGCGAGCCCGCTGTCCCGCCAGGCTTCGTGAGCGGCGATCAACGCGATCGCCTCGGACCGGTCGAGGCGGCGCAGCTTCACCCGATCGAGCACCTCAGTCGGTTCGACGGCCAGCTGCGCCGCGATGCGTACCGGCAACTGTGCCGCCCAGTCCGAGGTGATGGCGCGCACCCCCGACCGGCCCGCGACCAACGCATCCCAGGTGGACGCGGCGTCCCCGCCCAGCGGGGTCGTCGCGCCCAGCCCGGTCACCACGACATCGACCTTCACGAGGTCACCTTTCGTTCGCCCGAGACCCGACCGGTCAGGAACCAGCCTTCTCGATGTAGGAAACCGCGTCGCCCACGGTCTTGAGGTTCTGCACCTCGTCGTCCGGGATCTTCACGCCGAACTTCTCCTCGGCCGCCACCACGACCTCCACCATCGACAGCGAGTCGACGTCCAGGTCTTCGGTGAACGACTTCTCCTCGGCGACGTCGTCCGGGTTGACCCCGGCGACCTCCTCAAGAATGTCGGCGAGGCCGGCGATGATCTCGTCACGGGTCATTGGATCTGTCCTTTCGCATCACGCGGGTCGGTACGGGCGTTCGTTAGAGGCAGCGTTTCCTCAGGGGCAGCGTTTCGTCAGGGGCAGCGTTTCCTCAGGGGCAGCGGACAACCTGTCCGGCGTAGGTGAGGCCACCGCCGAAGCCGACCAGCAGCACCGGGGCGCCGGATGGCACCTCCCGCCGCTCGACGAGCTTCGACAGCGCCAGCGGCACACTCGCGGCCGACGTGTTGCCGGACTCCACGATGTCCTTGACGATCACCGCCTGCGGCATGCCGAGCCGCTTCGCGATGCCGTCGATGATGCGTGCGTTGGCCTGGTGGCCGATGAAGGCGGCGATCTCCTCCGGCGCCACGCCCGCCCGCTCGCAGGCCTGCCGGGCAATCGGCGCGATAGCGGTGGTGGCCCAGCGGAAGACGGCCTGGCCCTCCTGCTGGATGTACGGGCGCCAGCCCTCGATCCGTACCGTCTCGCCCTTCTCCGGGGCGGAACCCCAGACGACCGGCCCGATGGCCGGCTCGTCGGCCGCCGTGACGACCGCCGCGCCGGCGCCGTCGCCGAAGATGATGCAGGTCGCGCGGTCGGTCCAGTCGGTGAAGTCGGAGAGCTTCTCGGCGCCGATGACGATGACGTTACGGGCGGCGCCGGCGCGGATCGCGTGGTCGGCCGTACCCAGCGCGTACGAGAAGCCGGAGCACGCCGTGTTGATGTCGTACGCGCCGGGCGCCGCGATGCCGAGCTTGGCGGCGACCCGGGTCGCGACGTTGGGGCAGCGGTCCACCGACGAGCAGGTCGCGACGGCCACGAGGTCGATGTCGGCCGCCGTCAGCCCGGAGCCCGCGAGGGCCTTCTCGGCCGCGGCGGCGGCCATGTCGGCGACCGTCTCGTTGTCGGCGATGCGCCGGGTGACGACGCCGACGCGGTCCCGGATCCACTCGTCGTTGGTGTCGACCATCTGCGCGAGGTCATCGTTGGTGAGCACCCGCGCCGGTTGGTAATGGCCGACCGAGACGATGCGTGAGCCGGTTGCCGTGGTCATAGGTGGCCTCCCATGCGAGCCAGGGGCTGACCCGGGGCGACCGGGTCGTCGTGGTGGGCGAGCCATTCGGTGAGGACACCCGCCTCGGGTGCGGTGACCTCGACCGGCCCCTGCCGGGTCGCGACGTGACCGATCAGCTGCCCGGCGGAGATCTCGGCACCCTCGGCCAGCTCGGCGGCCGGTTGGAAGTTGCCGGCGGCCGTGGACACGACCACCCGGAACTGCATGGTGGGCTCCGCACCCACCGCGACGCCGTGCCGGGCGATGAGATCGCGGGCGGCGGGGAGATCCTCCGGAGTGTTCACCGTGACTATCTCCACGCCGCGGATGGCGCGCTTGACGAGGCCGGCCAGGGTGCCGGCCGGCGGCAGCTCGAGGACTGCGGTCACGCCCAGGTCGGTGAGCGTCTGCATGCACAGGTCCCAGCGGACCGGCGCGGTGATCTGCCGGACGAGCCGCTGCAGGAGCTCCCGGCCGTGGCCCACCGCGGAACCGTCCAGATTGGACAGCAGGATGCGGGCCGGCTCGGTGGGCGTGATGCCGGCCGCGACCGTGCCGAGGGCCTTCTCCGCCGTGGCCATGTACGGCGTGTGGAACGCGCCCGCGACCTGGAGCATGACGACTCTGGTGCGGGCCGGTGGCTCGGCGGTGAATGTACGCAGCTGCTCGACCCCGCCGGCGGCGACGGTCTGACCGGCGCCGTTGCGGTTGGCCGGGTACAGCCCGGCGGCCGCGATCGCGTCGATCACCATGGCCTCGTCACCGCCCAGGACGGCCGCCATGCTCGTCGGTTCGAGGGCACAGGCCGCCGCCATCTCCTTGCCCCGGACCGCGGCCAAGGTCAGCGCGGTCTCCGCGGTGAACGCACCGGCGATCGCGGCCGCACCCAGCTCGCCGACGCTGTGCCCGGCGACGACCTGTACGTCGTAGAGCGGTAGCTGCTCGGCCGCGAGCAGGGCGGCGGCGGTCAGCAGCGGCTGGGTCCGCGCGGTGTCCTTGATCTCGTCGGCGCCGGCGTCGGTACCGAGGTGGACGAGGTCGAGCCCGGCGACCGCGGACCACCAGCGCAGCCGCGGTTCGGTGCCGGGCAGCGCCAGCCAGGGGGCGAGGAAGCCGGGCTTCTGGGAGCCCTGGCCCGGGGCGAGTACGGCGAGCACGACTATGACTCTCCCGGATGGCGGTTGATCGTGGGCCTGCCGCTATGCACCAATCCCCACCACGATCTTTGTAGGGTTCCACCAAACCGTACCGTCTGACCTGGGATGACGCTAGTCGGGCGGAGTGGGGGTGAACTCGGTCACCGGGGCCGGTGGGGACTTGGCCACCGGCGCCGACGGGTCCAGCCGGCCGATCGTGAGCGCGATCCGCAACGCGTACGCCCCGCGCGGGTGCAGTGGACCGAACCCGGTGACCTCGCCGATGCGCTTGAGCCGGTACCGGACGGTGTTCGGATGCACGTACAGCGACCGGGCCGCGCTCTCCAGCACCCCACCCGCGGCGAAGAAGGCGTCCAGCGTCTCGAGCAGTTCCCCACCGGTACGGACGAGGGCGCCGTACACCGAGTGGCGCAGGATCCGGCGCGCCTCGGCATCGCCGGCCAGCGCGCGCTCGGGCAGCAGGTCCGCGGCGGCGACCGGGCGCGGTGCGGT
>JAEHDK010000277.1 GCA_016880465.1 Micromonosporaceae bacterium | reverse complement strand
CGGCCGCGGCGCACGCGGCGGCGGGCGCGCCCGCCTTGACCGGGGCCTGGCCGTCGCTTCGCCAGGACGTGGACACCCCGGCGGACCTGGCGCTCGCCGCCGCGCTGGGGCTCGGCCCGCACACGCGGGCCGCGCTGGCGATACCGTGACGGGATGCACGGGACGGTCGCGACATTTGACGGGGACAGCCGGTCGGGCACGGTGCTGCTCGACGACGGCACCGAGATCGGGTTTTCCACGGCGGCCTTCGATGCCGGGGGCCTGCGGCTGCTCCGGCTGGGCCAGCGGCTGCGGCTCGAGCACGACGCCGCCGGCCGGGTGTGTCGGGTAACGCTGCCGACACTCCCCTAGCCGGCGGCGCCGCGCCAAGTTCATCCGCCGTTCGCCCGGACGGGTGATGATGGGTCATGGGCACCACCCCTCGCGACCGTTCCCCGCGGTCGGGCCGCACTCCCACCGACCCACCGGCGACCCGCTCCGAGCCGGCGCCCGCCACCGCAGCGCCTCCCGCCCGTGGTCCGGACACGGCACCGGACGAGCTGGCCCTGCCGGCGGACCGGTTCCTCAACCGCGAGCTGTCCTGGCTCGACTTCAACGCCCGCGTGCTGTCGCTGGCCGAGGAGCCACCGACCCCGCTGCTGGAACGGGCGAAGTTCCTGGCGATCTTCGGATCCAACCTGGACGAGTTCTACATGGTCCGGATCGCCGCGCTGAAGCGGCGGTACCAGACCGGCCTGCCGGTGCGCGGCCCGGACCGGCTGCCGGCCCGGGAACAGCTCAGCGTGATCGCCGCCCGCAACGCGGACCTCGTGGCCCGGCAGGCCCGCTGCTTCACCGAGGAGGTGGAGCCCGCGCTCGCGGCCGAGGGGATCCGCATCGTCACCTGGGCCGACCTCGTGACCGCCGAGCGGGACCGGCTGCGGGGTTACTTCCGCGAGCAGGTCTTCCCGGTGCTCACCCCGCTCGCGGTCGATCCCGCGCACCCGTTCCCGTTCATCTCGGGGCTCTCGCTGAACCTCGCGGTGCTCGTCCGCGACCCGGACGGCGGGCCGGAGCTGTTCGCGCGGGTCAAGGTACCCAACAACGTGCCGCGGTTCGTCCAGGTACCGGGGGACGGTGTGCGGTTCCTGCCCGTCGAGGAGGTGATCGCCGCTCACCTCGGCCAGCTGTTCTCCGGCATGCAGGTGGTCGAGCACCACCTGTTCCGGGTCACCCGCAACGCCGATATCGAGGTCGACGACGACCGCGACGAGGATCTGTTGCAGGCGCTCGAACGGGAGCTGGCGCGCCGGCGGTTCGGCCCGCCGGTACGCCTGGAGGTGGCCGCCTCGATCACCGACCACGTGCTCGACCTGCTGGTGCGGGAGCTCGCGCCGCCCGACATGACCATGGACAGCGAGGACGTGCTGCGGGTGCCCGGCCTGCTCGACCACTCCGCCCTGTGGCAGATGTACGACGAGGTGGACCGGCCCGATCTCAAGTACCGCCCGTTCGTCCCCGCCACACATCCCCGGTTCGTGGAGGGCGAGACGCCGCGCAGCGTGTTCGCCACCCTGCGGGAGGGCGACGTGCTCGTCCACCACCCGTACCAGTCGTTCTCGACCAGCGTGCAGCGGTTCATCGAGCAGGCCGCCGGCGACCCGCACGTGCTGGCCATCAAGCAGACGCTGTACCGGACGTCCGGCGACTCCCCGATCGTCGACGCGCTGATCGACGCCGCCGAGGCCGGCAAGCAGGTGGTGGTGCTGGTCGAGATCAAGGCACGGTTCGACGAGAAGGCGAACATCGGCTGGGTACGGATGCTGGAGCGGGCCGGCTGCCACGTGGTGTACGGCCTCGTCGGGCTGAAGACCCATTGCAAGACCGCGCTCGTGGTCCGCCAGGAGGGCGGCCACATCCGCCGCTACTGCCACATCGGCACCGGCAACTACCATCCCAAGACCGCGCGGCTGTATGAGGACTACGGCTTCTTCACCGCCGACCCGGAGGTCGGTGCCGACCTGACCGACCTGTTCAACGTCCTGACCGGGTACTCGCGGCAGACCGCGTACCGCCGGCTCCTCGTTGCCCCGCACGGGATCCGCAGCGGGATCATCGAGCGGATCGAGCGGGAGGCCGCGCTCGTCGACGAGCCCGGCCACGGCCTCGTACAGATAAAGGTGAACGCGCTCGTCGACGAGGATGTCGTCGACGCGCTCTACCGGGCGTCGCAGGCCGGCGTGCGGGTCGACCTGGTGGTCCGGGGCATGTGTACGCTGCGCCCCGGCGTCCCGGGACTGTCCGAGCACATCCGGGTCCGCTCGATCCTCGGCCGGTTCCTCGAACACGCCCGGGTGTTCCGGTTCGGCACCGACGGCGGCGCCGGCGAGTTCTGGATCGGCTCCGCGGACCTCATGCACCGCAACCTGGACCGCCGGGTGGAGGCGATGGTGCAGGTGACCGACCCGGCCGCCCGAGCAGAGCTGGCGTACGTCTTCGACCTCTCGATGAGCAACGAGGTGGACGCCTTCGAGCTGTGCTCCGACGGCACGTGGCAGCAGCGGGCCAGCACGGGTGCCGAGCCGCTCGCCGACCTCCAGGAGCTGTTGCTGAACCGGGCTCTTGCCCGCGGTGACTGAGCGTCCCGGGCCCGGTTAGGCTTCCTCGCATGCTCGAGGAGGAGCGGAAGTACGAGGTCGACACCGGCTTCGCGCTGCCCGACCTCGGCAGCGTCCTGCCCCCCGGCGGCCGGGTGGTGACGCGTCCGCCGGTCACCTTGCGAGCGACGTACTACGACACGGCCGACCTCCGGCTCGCCCGGGCCGGCGTCTCGCTGCGCTACCGCCGCGGCGACGACGTGCCGTGGACCGTCAAGCTGCCCACCGGCTCCCCCGGCACGCGGCACGAGATCTCCCGCCGTGGTGCGCCGAGCACGATCCCGGCCGAGCTGCGCGGGCTCGTGACCGTGTGGGCCCGCAGCGCGCCACTGCGGCCGGCCACCGTCGTACGGACGAGCCGGCGCGCTTACCACGTGTGCGACGCCGCGGACACCGTGCTTGTCGAGATCGCCGACGACTCGGTGTCCGTTGTGGACGGTTCGCGGGTCGTCGGGCGGTTCCGCGAGCTCGAGGTCGAGCGCAAGGCGGGCGACGGCCGGCTGCTCGACCGGATCGAGATGCTCGTCCGCGACGCGGGTGCGGTCGCCGGCGACTTCACCCCGAAGCACGTCCGGGCGTTGGGCCCGGCCGCGACCGCACCGCCCGACCTGCCGGCGCCGGCCCGGTCCCCGGCCAAGCACCCCACCGCGGGCGACGTCGCGGCGGAGGCGATCCGCCGGG
>JAEHDK010000276.1 GCA_016880465.1 Micromonosporaceae bacterium | reverse complement strand
CTGGCGGCGGCCTTGGCGGGCGTGGCCGGCCTGGCGGCGGCCGTGGTCGCTCGTGTGGTGGGAGTCGCGGGCTGCGCCGGTTCGGTCGGTTTCGCGGTGCTCGCGGGTGCCGCCGGTGCCGGCGGGGTCTTCCTCGCCGTGGGTGTGGTCTTCGCCGGCGCCGTCGTCGACCGCGTGGTCCTGGTGGGCGCGGGCTTCGATGCCATGGCGTCGCTCGACGCGGTCGGGCTGGCGGCCTTCCTCGTCCGCTTGGCAGCGGCGGGCGGCGGCGTGTCTGGAATGGACGGTTGGGCACCCCGACCGCGGCGGGGGCGGGGCGTCTCCGGCGTGCTGTCGTCCATGTGGCCCGAGCGTAGCCGGGGACGAGCGGATATGCCCGCGTACCCTCGTCGCTGATGGCCTGGTGACGCGGTCACTTTACGATCATGGTCGGCGCTTTGCCCGGCTTGACCAGGGACCTGTATCCTCGACCGACGGCGGTCCGGGCTGCGGCCCTGGCGGTCGGGGAGGCTTCGCCTAGTCTGGTCTATGGCGCCGCACTGCTAATGCGGTTGGGGTTTTAAAGCCCCTCCCGGGTTCGAATCCCGGAGCCTCCGCGGGTCTGGCCGGTCTGTACACTGGTCGGGCACCAGCGCCCGTAGCTCAACGGATAGAGCATCTGACTACGGATCAGAAGGTTGGGGGTTCGAATCCCTTCGGGCGCGCAAGGTCATATGGCGCCTGGCCTGCGGAAACGCGGGTCGGGCGCCGATCTTTGTCTGTCCCTTGTGGATGATCGTGTGCTCCTACGGTGCTCGTCCGACGCGGACACTTCCGCGCGGGCTTTGTCAGCCCAGCGTTGGTCTGTGTCGACAGGTACGGACCAGTCTGGAACTTGGTTGGTGCCTGGGGTCGGATCATGGCTGGACGGTGCGTCGATGATCCTCTGATTTTCGCCCGACTCGGCTGAGGGATCTTGGACCTGGGGCCGCCGACCGACAAGCCGCCGCTGCATTCCTCATCTGCGGCCACATACAGTGCAAGGGCCCACTCGGCCAGGGCTGCCGCTGCCGGCCGCGAGGTCACCAGGCCACGGCGGACCGCCCCTGTCTCGCCGTGGCCCCCGCCACCGCGTGACGAACCGGCGCTGCCTAACGTCGTTATCAGCGGCCCGCTGCGCAGCACCGCCACCAACGCTCGGAAGACATCAAACACCCGCGTTCTCCCAGCGCGCCCGCCTGTCACCGGGTACGAGAACAGCCCGGGAGGCTGGGGGCTCGGACCGGGCTTCGGGCACACTCCGCCTGCTGGCATCCGCACACGCGGCCGCTGCGCGCCGGGCTCGACCGGTTAGGCCTTGCCGCGCTAGGCCCCGCCGACCTGACCATCTACACCGATCTGCTTGTGTACCGCCGGCTGCTCGACGGAACGGTGCTCTGGCCACAGGACCACGCATACGTCCGGCGCTCGATCTGACCGCTACCGGGAGGAAGGCCATGAAGTTTACGGCCGAGGAGGTGGACCGCTTCGACCGGGACGGCTTCCTGCTCGTGTCCGGCGCGCTCGGCCCCGCCGAGGTGGACGCGCTGCGGGCCGAGGCCGACCGGATCCTCAACGAGGCGCTCAACGTGCAGGCGGCGACGCTGGGCGGCGGCGGGCGGCTGCGGGCGAACTGGCGCGGGGACCTGTTGGTGGTCCGGATCGTGCAGCCGGTCAACGACGTGTCCCCGCCCTTCGCCGCGCTCGCTGAGGACGCGCGCGTGGCAGGCGCTGTGGGGCAGCTCATGCGCGACCAGCCGACCTTCGCCCACGAGAAGATGTCTACAAGCAGGCGCTGCCGCGCACGCCCGAGCTAACGGCCGCCGGGATCGAGGACTTTCCCGCGGGGTACGACGAGAGTTTCCGGCTGCACACCGACGCGGGCTGGTACAACGGCGAGCATGGGTACCCGGAGACGGCCATGACCTGCGCGGTCTTCCTCGACGACGCGGCCGGCCGCGGGCCGCTGCGGGTGGTGCCGGGCAGCCACCGCTCCCGGTACCCGTACATCAACGGGGGCGACATCGATCCGGCGCTCGTGCCCAACGCCGAACTCATCGAGGTAGCCGCGAAGGCCGGCGACGTGTTCCTGATGGAAAGCCGGCTGGTGCACACCTCCGGCACGAACTGCAGCGGCGCGCCGCGCCGCGCGTTCATGGCGACCTTCTGCCCGGCTCCCGAGTTCCAGACTGATACGGATCGCCGCAACCGGCCGTACCGGGAGCGCGCGCACGCCATCGAGGAGGACTACCGGACCGCGGTCGCGGCCGGCGCCTACCGCCCGCGCGACCGGCCCGTCCGCGTCGACTCCCACCGCGGCGCGAACCGCGTTGCGGGCGTCCGACCGGCCGGCTCACCAAGTCTGAGACGCATTTGGAACACTCCGGGGCGCCGAACACCTGGGACGAGCGGCTCGCCGAAACCTACGCCTACGATCCGGCTGGGAACCTGACCGGTATCGGGGAGACCGCCGGTGGCGCCACGGTGTCGCGACAATGCTTCGCCTCCGACGATCTGCGCCGGCTGACCGAGGCGTGGACCAAGACGACCTCTGACTGTTCTGGTGCGCCGGTTGCGGCGGGGCCGGACCCGTACTGGCAGACCTGGACGTTCGACAGGACCGGCAACCGGCTGAGCCAGACCAACCACCCGGCCGGTGGGAACGTCACCACGAACTACACAGTGCCCGCCGCTGGGTCGGCGCGCCCACACGCGGTCACCGGCACATCCACCACCGGACCCGGCGGCACCACCACCAACAGCTACGGGTACGACAGCGCCGGCAACATGACCAGCCGCAACGTGTCCGGCAAACCCAACCAGACACTCACCTGGAACCCCGAAGGCCACCTCGCCACGATCACCGAAGGCGCCACCAGCTACAGCTACCTGTACGACGCAAACGGCGGTCGGCTGATCAGCCGCGACCCCGCGGCCACCACAATTTTACTTGGGCTCGATGGAGTTGCGCCGCGACGCCGGCACCGGCGTCGTTACGGCTAGCCGCTTCTACCGCAACGCGGTACGCACCACGACCGGCGGGCTCGTTTGGATGTGTGGCGACCAGCACGGTACCGGCCAACTTGCCATCAATGCCGCCACGCTCAGCGCCAGCCGCCGTAAGGCCCTGCCCTACGGCGAAACCCGCGGCACACCGCCGGCCTCGTGGCCAGATCAGCACGGCTTCGTCGGAGGCACCCAAGACCCCACCGGCCTGACCCACCTCGGCGCCCGCGAATACGACCCCACACTCGGCCGTTTCGTCTCCGTCGACCCCATCGTCGACCCCGGCGACCCGCAACAGATGCACGGTTACACCTACGCCAACAACAGCCCTACGACATCGAGCGATCCGAGTGGCCTGCGGAACGAGGCTGTGCCTGGCGATAGCCCTGGTCACGGTAACCCCGGTAAACCGCAACCCAACCCGGCGAGGGACAGGAACGGAGACGGCCGACCCGATCGGCATTGTACGACTCGGTGGGACTGCGACACATATGACCGGCAGGACGCTCCGCCAGCAACCACCATTGAGGTAGACGGCGTCGCCTTCGATGGAGATCCCGTCGCATTCGACCAGGCCCTGAGCGCCCTAGCGTACGAAAAACGGATGGACTAGGGCGGTATCCTATCGGAGACGGCCTGGTAATTGTGCCGAAGAACGACGATGTCGAAATGCTGGTAGCATGCCTGAATTCGATGGCCGCCTGTTCTGCTGACATGATTGCGCACCTTGCGTCTCAATGTGATTGTGTTGAGCCAGATCACGTTGAGATGGTTGTTTTCGTAGCGCCTGTACACCCAGGCGGGGCGAGTATCTCGGTGGACACCTCACTGATTGGCCTGGGGCACCGCGTGGGCGCCGGCACGATCAGGCGTATCCTGGCCGCCCATCGCCTCGGCCCAGCACCCCGCGAGGTGGACACCAGCTGGCGCACGTTTCTACGCGCGCCCAAGCCAGCGGGCTGCTCGCGACGGACTTCTTCCACCTGGAGACGATTACGCTGCGGCGACTGTATGTGTTGTTCGTGATGGAGATCGCCACCCGGCGAGTGCACATCCTCGGCGTCACCGAGCACCCGACCGCTGCGTGGACCACGCAGATGGCCCGCAATCTGCTCATGGACCTCGGCGACCGCAGCGGCTCGTTTCGGTTCCTGATCAGGGACCGCGACGCCAAGTTCGGTGGGTCCTTCGACGCGGTGTTCGCCGCCGAGGGCATCACAGTGGTCAAGACCCCACCGCGCAGTCCCCGGGCGAACGCGACCGCGGAGCGGTTCGTACGTCGGGCGGCGTGCGGCGAAGAACACTGCCGTCCAGCCGGCGTTGAGCGCGAGGTTGATTCCGTAGCTGACCTGGAAGGCACGGCGCCGCTCACCGGAGGTTGCGTCGATCGCGCGGGCCCCGGCGT
>JAEHDK010000275.1 GCA_016880465.1 Micromonosporaceae bacterium | reverse complement strand
CGCGTTCTGTTTGGCCCGTACTGTCCGGCCACCGGGTCCGGCATCACGCCGACTTGCGCGCCTTGGCCGCCTTGGTGGTCTTCTTGGCCGCCGTCTTCGCGGTCGACGACTTGCCGGCCGCCTTCTTCGCGGCCGGCTCCTTCGCCGGTGCGGCCTTCTTGGTGCCCGCCTTCTTGGCCGGTGCTGCCTTCTTCGCGGACGTCGCGGCGGAGATGGGGGTCGGCTGCGCGCCGGCCCGCTCGGCGCCGGCCGGCTCGGCCTCGCCACGTGCCGTGCGGGCCCGCTCGACCGAGGCCTTCAGCGCGGCCATGAGGTCCACGGCGGCGGTCGGCGCGGCCTCGACCTCGGGCGGCGCGACCACCTCGCGGCCGCCCACCTTGGCGTCGATGACCTCCTGGAGAGCCGCGCGGTAGTCATCGGTGTACGCGTCCGGGTTGAACGTGCCCGCCATCGACTCGATCAGCGAGCTGGCCATCGCCAGCTCGGCCGGGCGCGGGCTCACGTCCTCGCCGAGGAAGCCGAAGTCCGCGGCCCGGATCTCGTCCGGCCAGAGCATCGTGTTGAGCACCAGCACGCCGTCGCGTACCCGCAGCGTGGCGAGCTGCTCACGCTGCCGGAGGGCCACCTTGACGATCGCCACCCGTTCGGCGTCGGTGAGCGCGTCGCGCAGGAGCACGTACGGCTTGGTCGCGACGCCCTCCGGTTCCAGGTAGTACGCCTTGCTGTAAAGGATCGGGTCGACCTCCTCGGCCGGCACGAACTCGAGCACGTCGATCGCGTGCGAGGTGGTCAGCGGCAGGTCGGCGAAGTCCTCGTCGGTCAGGATGACCATCTCGCCGCCGCCCAGGTCGTACCCCTTGGCGATGTCGTCGTACGACACCTCTTCGCCACAGACTGAGCAGACACGCTTGTACCGGATACGGCCCCCATCGGTGCGATGTACCTGGTGGAACCGGATGTCCTTCTCCTCGGTCGCCGAGTAGAGCTTGACCGCGATCGACACGAGGCCGAACGAGACCGCTCCCTTCCAGATGGCCCGCATGTGTCTGCTCCTTACCCACGTCATCGTCCCGTACTCGGTACCCCCGCCGGGCCCGGCCCGATATCGACCAGCATCGCACCTGGTCGGGGCCGACCGCGACGGTTAGCACTGGATCTAGCATGACTCACATGTCGGCAGCCCCGCTGCGGCCCATGCTCGCGACCACCGGAGAGCTTCCGGCCGGTCCGGAGTGGTCATACGAGTTCAAATGGGACGGCGTCCGCGCCATCGCTGCTCTGGAACCGAGCGGGCTGCGGCTCTGGGCCCGGTCGGGAGCGGAGATCACCGCGGCGTACCCCGAGCTCGCCCCGCTCGGCTCCACGCTCACCGCCGCCGGGCAGACGGGCGTGGTACTCGACGGCGAGATCACCGTACTCGATGCCGACGGGCGGCCTTCGTTCACCGCGCTTGCCGAGCGCATGCACGTCCGCGCGGCCGGCCGGGCGGCCCGGCTGGCGGCTTCGATACCGGTGACCTACATGATCTTCGACCTGCTTCGGCTCGACGGGCAGGACCTGGCCGGGCTGCCGTACGCACAGCGCCGCGCGGCCCTGGAGGACCTGGCACTGGCGGGGCCGCACTGGCTCACCCCGCCGCGGTTCGCCGACGGGCCGGCGACGATGGCCGCGGCCCGGGACCACGCGCTGGAGGGGGTCATGGCCAAGCGACTCAGCGCCGCGTACCGACCGGGCATCCGGTCGCTCGACTGGGTCAAGGTGAAGCTGGAGGAGACCGCGGATCTCGTGGTCGGCGGTTGGCGGCCGGGTGCCCGTGAGCTCGGCGCGCTACTGGTCGGCGCCCCGCTGCCGGACGGCCGGCTGCGCTTCTGCGGCCGCGTGGGTGGCGGCATCAGCGCCGCAGCCCAGAACGCGTTGCTCGCCGCGCTGCGCCAACTGCGGGTCGACGAGCCACCCTTCGACAAACCGTTGCCGCGCGAGGATGCCAAGGACGCTACCTGGGTACGGCCCGGGGTAGTGGTAGAGGTCAGGTACGGGCAGCGTACGCCGGACGGCCGGCTGCGCTTCCCGCGGTTCGTCCGGATGCGCCCGGACAAGACCGTGGCGGACTGTGCCTCCGGGGAGGGCGGCGGTGGCTGAGCGCGATCGGCTCCAGGTACAGGTCGACGGCCGGGTACTCGAGTTGTCCAATCTGGACAAGGTGCTCTACCCCGCGGCCGGGTTCACCAAGGGCGAGATCATCGACTACTACAGTCGGGTCGCCCCGGTACTCCTGCCCCACCTGCGCGACCGCGCGCTGACCCGGATCCGGTACCCCAACGGGGTCGGCGAGGCATCCTTCTTCGAGAAGAACGCCCCCGGCGGTACGCCGTCCTGGGTGCGGCTGGAGCGGTTGCCCGCACCCGGCTCGGCGAGCGGGCGGGACATGCTGGACTATGTCGTGTGCGACGACCTGCCGACGCTGGTCTGGCTCGCGAACCTCGCGGCGCTGGAGCTGCATACTCCACAGTGGAGAGTGGCGGCGCTCGACCCGCCGGCCGACTCGGTGGCGCTCGCCCGGCCGGACATCATGGTGGTCGACCTCGATCCGGGCGCGCCAGCCGGACTCGCCGAATGCTGCGAGGTGGCGCTGCTCATGCGGGAGCGGCTCGCGGCGGATGGGCTGGACGCCTACCCGAAGACCTCCGGCAAGAAGGGCATGCAGCTCGCCTGCCCGGTCGCGGCCAGCCAGTCCGCCGAAGACATCTCGGCGTACGCGAAGCGCATCGCCGAGGAGCTGGAGCGGGCACAGCCCCGGCGGATCACGTCGCGGATGGCGAAGAAGCTGCGGCCGGGCAAGGTGTTCATCGACTGGAGCCAGAACAACGCGGCGAAGACGACCGTGGCGCCGTACTCGCTGCGCGCGATGGCGACCCCGACCGTGTCGACGCCGTTGACGTGGGACGAGGTGGCGGCCGGCGACGTGGTGGCCACGGCGTTCACGGCCCGCGTCGTACTCGACCGGATCGCGCAGTACGGCGACCTGTTCGCCCCGATCGGCGCGCCCGGGCCGGCGGTGCCGGGCTAGCAGTCCAGCCCGGGACCCCTAGGTAGCAACGTCGCGCACCTAGTCCGTTGTGGACAGTGGCGGGCCGAGCACGTCGTCGGCGTCGACGATGGTGTACCCGTACCCCTGCTCGGCGAGGAACCGCTGGCGGTGGGCGGCGTACTCGGTGTCGATCGTGTCCCGTGCGACGACGGTGTAGAAGTGTGCCTGCCGGCCGTCGGACTTGGGGCGCAGCACCCGGCCCAGTCGCTGGGCCTCCTCCTGGCGCGAGCCGAAGGTGCCGGACACCTGGATGGCGACCGCGGCTTCGGGCAGGTCGATCGAGAAGTTGCCGACCCGGGAGATCACCAATGTGGACAGTTCGCCGGCGCGGAAGGCGTCGAACAGCCGTTCCCGCTCCTTGTTCGTCGTCGCGCCCTGCACGATCGGGGCGTCCAGGTACGTCGACAGCTCGTGCAGCTGGTCGAGGTACCCGCCGATGACGAGGATCTGGTCGCCCCGGTGCCGTTGCGCGAGCGCGCGTACGATGGGCAGCTTCGTACGCGCGGTGGCGGCGACCCGGTACCGCTCCTCGGGCTCGGCGGTCGCGTACGCCATCCGCTCCGCCTCGGTCAGCGTGACGCGCACCTCGACGCAGGACGCCGGCGCGATCCAGCCCTGCGACTCGATGTCCTTCCACGGCGCGTCGTACCGCTTCGGGCCGATCAGCGAGAAGACGTCGCCCTCCCGGCCGTCCTCGCGGACGAGCGTCGCGGTCAGCCCGAGCCGGCGGCGGGCCTGCAGGTCGGCGGTGAACCGGAAGATCGGCGCCGGCAGCAGGTGGACCTCGTCGTAGACGACGAGCCCCCAGTCCCGCGCCCCGAACACGTCCAGGTGCGGGAAGCCGCCGTTTCGCCGGGTCGTGAGGATCTGGTAGGTCGCGATGGTGACCGGGCGGATCTCCTTGCGGTCGCCCGAGTACTCGCCGATCTCCTCCTCGGTGAGCGACGTACGCGCGACCAGCTCGCGCTTCCACTGCCGGCCGGCCACCGTGTTCGTGACGAGGATGAGAGTGGTGGCCGACGCCTGGGCCATCGCGGCCGCGCCGACGAGCGTCTTGCCGGCCCCGCACGGGAGGACGACCACGCCGGAGCCGCCGGCCCAGAAGTGCTCGACCGCCTCGCGCTGGTACGACCGCAGCGCCCAGCCGTCCTCGTGCAGCGCGATCGGGTGGGCCTCGCCGTCGACGTAGCCGGCCAGGTCCTCCGCGGGCCAGCCCAGCTTGAGCAGCGCCTGCTTGAGCCGGCCGCGCTCGGACGCGTGTACCAGGATCGTGTCCGGGCCGACCTGGGCGCCCAGCATGCCGGCCAGCTTCTTGGACTTGGCGACCTCGACGAGCACCGCGCGGTCGAGGGCGTGCAGCACCAGCCCGTGCGCCGGGTCGTTGACCAGCTGCAGGCGGCCGTACCGGTCCATCGTCTCGGCGACGTCAACGAGCAGCGCGTGCGGTACCGGGTACCGGGAGAACCGCAGCAGTGCGTCGACGACCGACTCGGCGTCGTGCCCCGCCGCCCGCGCGTTCCACAGGCCGAGCGGGGTGAGCCGGTAGGTGTGCACATGCTCGGGTGAGCGTTCCAGCTCGGCGAACGGGGCAATCGCCATCCGGCAGGCGAGGGCGTCCGGGTGGTCGACCTCGAGCAGGAGCGTTTTGTCGGACTGGACGATCAACGGTCCGCCGGTCACGCTGGTTCCCTCCCAACGGTGCATCGTGCGACCTCCCAGTGTGACATGGCCCGAGTTACGGTGAGCCGCGTCACTTTCTGCCGCGCGCCGGCGGTCGACTGGTAACAAACCAGCAAACTCCGGGGGTACGCCGCAACCGCGACCCCGCCTCCGTGCGTCTACAGGTCGACAGCCGTGACCGGGAGGCGACATGGCGGGACTTCGCGTACGGGTGGTGGCGGAGATCGCTGTCCTGGCGGCCGTCACGCTGGTCGGCGCCGGGGCGTGCGCGTTCGATCCGCACCGTGCGGCCGTTGGAGCGCTGGACGCTCCGCCGGCCTCGGCAGGTGCAGCAACGGGGGCGAGCGCGACACCCGGCCCGGGCCAGGGCCCGGCCGGGCCCGTCGAGGCGAGTGCCCGACCGGCACCGGTGACCGCGTCGGCGACACGGGCACCGGCCAAGCCGACGCCCGCCGGGACGACGCCGAGCGGCTGCCCGCAGGGGGAGCGGCAGCGCGACGTCGAGGCGTACCTGGCTCAGCTGGGCGGGTTCGGGAAGGTCACCGTGGACGGCCTGCAGTCGGCGGCGGACTGTGCCGCGATCAAGAAGTTCCAGCAGCGGTACGGCATCAGCCCGGCCAACGGTCGGGCCGGTCCCACGACCGCGGAGGTGGGCCGCCGGCTCACCAGCACCCGCACCGGGGACTGCGCGGCCGGCCCCGGTACCACCATCTGTGTGAACCTGACCCTGCAGACCGTCTGGGTCCTGCGCGGCGGCGCCGTGGTGCTGCCGCCGACCGTCACCCGGACTGGAATGCGCGGCTACGCGACGCCCGCCGGGACGTTCACGATCAACCGGACCAGCCTGACGGAATGGTCCGTGCCGTACGAGGTGTGGCTGCCCTACTGGCAGCACTTCTACGATGGGGACGGCTTCCACGAGACGACCACGTACCTGCACGACGCGTCGATCGGCTCGCATGGCTGCGTGAACCTGTTGCACGCGGACGCGGTGAAGCTGTGGGAGCTGGCCGGGGTCGGTACCCGGGTGTACCTCTTCGGGCGCCGCGCTGGTACATGATGCTGGGATGACGACGGGACCCGCCAGCGGGGTGATCGTGGCGGGTCTCACGATCCTCCTGGTAGTGGGCGCCGGCTGGTTCGCGCTGTCCTGGCAGATCATGAACAACACCCCGACGGACGCCGTCGGCGAGGCGCTGGGCGTCATGTTTGCCCTGCTCATCGTCTTTTCGGTGATCGGCGCGATCCGCAGCCGCGGGCGCGACGGGAGCTGACCCGCGGCCCGGGACCCGGGACCTCCCCCTACGGCGGCACCCGGACGCTTCCCGGGAACCGGCTACAAAGGCTGTCGGTACCACCCACCAGGTGTAAGGCTGGGGAACCAGGGGAGGAACGGGCCGAAACACGGAGGGCGGGCGGATGACGACCGACCAAGAGGTGGGCGAGAGTACGAGCGACCGGACCGCGGGACCGATCAAGGTGTCGCCCGGCCCGGCGTGGATCGTGGCAGCCACCGTGGCCGGCGCGGTTCTGGTCGCCTGGTTCTTCTTCGCCTGGCTGGCTCTCGACCGGCACTTCATCGACGCGGCCGGCGAGTCGGTGGGTACCGCCTTCGCGCTGCTGCTCGCGGTTTCCGTCGTGGGCGCGCTGCGCGCGGGTCAGCGCCGCTAGCCGGCCGCGACCTGCCCGGGCTTGCGGGTCACTCGGCCAGCGCCGCTGCGGTAATGCGGTGCAGCGCGAAGGTGTGCAGGGTTTCGGTGCGTTCGTCCTCGGCACGCAGGTAGCCCGCCCCGAGCGAGACCGGCCGGACGAGTCGCTGTGCCGGCGCGCCGTGCGCGTCGACGTACCCGACCCACACCCGTACCCGGTCGCGCACCGCCTGCTGGAGCACCGCGAGCGCCTGGGTGTGCGCCTGCACCGCGGTCAGCCCCGCGACCGGG
>JAEHDK010000274.1 GCA_016880465.1 Micromonosporaceae bacterium | reverse complement strand
TGCTTGAGGACCCGGGAGCTGGCCAGCGTCACGCCGAGGGCCACCCCGACCACGATCGCCAGCGCGAAGCCGACGACCACCTCGGTCAGCGTCACCCAGACCTGCTTCATCAGGTACCCGGGGAGCTTGAGAAACTCCTCGACCACCTCGGGCGGCGAGGGGACGAACAGCGACCGCACGTGGAAGACCTCGACGGAGCCCCACCAGGCGGCGAGCGCGACGACGGCGCCGAGTACCGACAGCCCCACCGTGGCTAGCCGGGACTGCGTTTCCTGGCCCTGGTTGTCGCTCATGCCCACCTCGAGGGTTAGGGCGGGCCGGGTGCCTCCGGATGGACGAGGCACCCGTACCCGCGGTCGGCTATGCCTTCGGTGTGAGGTCGAACGAGACGACCTTCTCCGGGGTCAAACCAGAGGGGATCATATTCGCGCCGTGCAGGATGGCGATGCACCGCGCCACCCGCTGGCTGTCCAGCGCACCCACCGGCCCGCTACCGCCGCGTACGTAGGCGCCCATGAGTTGCAGCTCGCCCGCGGCGACCTGGGCGTCCTGGGTCGGCTGGTTCTTCTTGAGGAACTGCGCCGCCTCGTCGGGGTGGTCGATGGAGTAGGCGAGACCCTTCAACAGTGCCGCGCTGAACCGCTTGACGAGATCGGGCTTCTCCTTGGCCATCTTCTCGGTCGTGACCAGCATGTTGCCGTAGAGGTCGGTCAGGTAGTCGCTGTACTGCAGGA
Source organism: Micromonosporaceae bacterium (assembly GCA_016880465.1). Classification (GTDB taxonomy): domain Bacteria; phylum Actinomycetota; class Actinomycetes; order Mycobacteriales; family Micromonosporaceae; genus EFPC-2. The sequence goes on along the minus strand of JAEHDK010000274.1, from coordinate 4,880 downwards.
CGACCGCCTTCTTGCCGGGCGCCGCCTTCTCGATGGTGGGCTTGCCGACGACGAACTGCCCGATGGTGTTCACGCTGCCGGCCGCCAGCTGGGCGGGCAGCTGCTGCGCAGGAATGTTGACAAACTTGACCTTTGCCGCATCGATGCCCGCGAGTTGGGCGTACATCGGGAACATCAGGCCGATGGTGCTACCGGTCGGGTCGCCCACGGTCTTGCCCTCGAGGTCCTTGGGCGAGGTGATGCCCCGGTCGTCCAGGGTCATGATGCCGGCCAGCGACCGCTGGTGGATGGCGGCCACGGCGGTGACGCCCTTGACCTGCCCGCCACCGACCTGCAGCAGGTACCCCGTACCGTCCACCGGGGCGAAATCGATCTGCCCGCCGGAGACGTTCTTCAGGGTGTCACCGGTGCCGTTGCCGCCCTTGACGGACACCTCGATGCCCGCCTCGGCGAAGTAGCCCTTCTCGATGGCGGTGTACACGTACGCTTCGCGGCCGAAGAAGCCGAATCCCGTTGCGTAGTTAACCTTGTCGACCGTCTTGGGGGTGGTGCCGGTGTCCTTCTTGTCGCCGCCGCTGCACGCGGCCATGGCCACGACGACGGTCGCGGCCAGCGTGAGACCGAGCGTTCGGGTGAGCCTCATTACACCTTCTTCCAGACAACGAGGGGTGTACCTCGGTCGACGCCACCGGTACCGGCGTCGGGCGGTACGTATCCATGCGCGCAACAGCGTATGAGACCTTCCGTTCTCGGTCACCCCCTGGCTCCCCGATATCCCGGCCAATGTCCCGGTAGGTGCGGCGCAGCCGCAATCCGGCTAAGGTTTTGCCCGTGATCGAGCTGGCCGGGGTGTCGCGCACTTTCCGGACGCGCACCGGTGAAATCGAAGCATTGCGAAATATCGACCTGACGGTGGCCACGGGCGAGTTCGTCGCGGTGATCGGTCGCTCGGGCTGCGGCAAGTCGACGCTGCTGCGCATCGTGTCCGGCCTGCTCGCGCCGACCGCCGGCCACGTGTTCATCGACGGCCAGGAGGTCACCAAGCCCCGGAAGGACATCAGCCTCATCTTCCAGCGGGCGGCGCTGATGCCCTGGAGATCGGCGCTGGACAATGTGCTGCTGCCGATCGAGTTTCTCGGCCAGAAGCGGTCGGCGTACCGCACTCGGGCTCATGAGCTGCTGGAACTCGTCGGCCTGGGTGGCTTCGAGAGCCGGCTGCCGCACGAGCTGTCGGGCGGCATGCAGCAGCGGGTCGCGCTATGCCGGTCGCTGATCCAGGAGCCGCGCGCGATGCTGATGGACGAGCCGTTCTCCGCGCTCGACGCACTCACCCGCGAGGAGCTGTCCGTACAGCTGCAACGCATTCACATGGAAAACTCGGCGACCATCGTGTTCGTCACCCACTCGATCGACGAGGCGGTGTTGCTGGCCGACCGCGTGGTGGTGCTCAGTGCCCGGCCGGGGGTGGTGCGGGAGATCGTGCCGGTCCACATCCCGCGGCCCCGGACGCTGGGCCGCACCGCCCACCTCGAGGAGGTCGCCCGGACCAGCGCCAGCCTGCACGAGCTGCTGGTCAGCCCTGACGCCGTGCCGCCACCACCGGCATCGGCCCGCCCCACCGCACGGGCCGGCATGTGATGCGCGTCGCCGTCTTCACCGAACCGCACCGCGGCGCGACCTACGACGACCAGCTGCGCTTCGCCCGCGCAGCCGAGGAGTGCGGGTACGAGGGCTTCCTGCGCGCCGACCACTACCAGGCGATGGGCGACACCGACGGGTACCCGGGCCCGACCGACGCCTGGGTCACCCTGGCCGGGTTGGCGCGCGAGACCAGCCGCATCCGCCTCGGCACGCTCGTCACCAGCGCCACCTTCCGGCCGCCCGGGCCACTGGCCGTCATCGCGGCCCAGGTGGACCGGATGAGCGGCGGACGCCTCGACCTCGGCATCGGAGCCGGCTGGTACGAACGGGAGCACCGCTCGTACGGCATCGACTACCCGGCTGCGCCGGAGCGCTTCGACCGGCTCGAGGAGCAGCTCGACATCATCACCGGGCTCTGGGCGACGCCACGGGGCGAGCGGTTCACCTACCACGGCCGGCACTACCGGCTCGACGACGCGCCCGCGTTGCCGAAGCCGCTGCAGCGACCCGGCCCGCCGATCATCATGGGCGGTCGCGGCCGGCAGCGTACGCCCGAGTTGGCGGCCCGCTTCGCCGACGAGTACAACGTGCCGTTCAAGAGCGTCGAGGTGGCTGCGGTGCTCTACAAACGGGTGGCCGCGGCGTGCGAGCGGATCGGCCGCACCCGGCCGCTGGTGCAGTCCGTCGGCGTGGTTGTCGCATGTGGACGGACCGAGGCCGAGGCGCAGCGCCGGGCGGCGCCGCTGCACGAGAAGAGCGCGTTGCCGCCGGAGGATCCGGTGATCGGCTCACCGGCGCGGGTGGTGGACCGGATCGGCGAGTTCGCCGCGCTCGGCGTCAGCCGGGTCCACCTGCGCTTTACCGACCTGGCCGACCTCGACCACCTGGAGCTGGTCGCCGCCGAGGTCCTGCCCAATGTCTGACGAACCGGACCTCTCGCGGGTAGGTCACCGGATCATTATCGAGAACGACCGGGTACGGGTGTGGCAGGTCAAGCTCGATCCCGGTGAGACGCAGCCGATGCACCGGCACGACCTGCCGTACGTGGTGGTGTCGGTGAGCGGCGCGATCAACGTGATCGAGACGCGCGACGGGCAGCGGGTCGACGCCCCCGAGCCGACCGGCGGCGTGGTGTTCCGCGAGCCGGGCGCGACCCACATGCTGACCAACGTCGGCGAGACCACGTACGTGGGGCGCGTGATCGAGCTCAAGAGCTAGGGGCTCGCCAGCCCGGACCCGCCAGCCAGCCGAAGTGGTCCAGCGGACCGTGGCCGCTGCCCAGCTGCCAACCGGTGGCGCCGGTGAGCGCACGGGTGACGTACCGCTTGGCGTAGACGAGCGCGTCCGGTACCGACGAGCCGACCGCCAGCCGCACCGCGATCGCGGCCGAGAACGCCGATCCGGTCCCGTGGTCGTTGCGGGTCGCCACCCGTGGCGCGCGCAGGAACCGTACGCCCGCCGCGGTCCACACCGCGTCCACCGACTCGGCCGCGTTCGGCAGGTCACCGCCGGTGATCACGACGTGCTTCGGGCCGTTCGAGGCGAGCTGCGAAGCCGCGCCGGCCATCTCGGTCGGCGTGTCGACCCGCCAGCCCACCAGGGCCGAGGCCTCGTCGAGGTTCGGGGTGGCCACGGTGGCGTACGGCAGCAACCGCTCGATCGCCGTGACCACGCCGAGCCGCCGCCCGGTCGACGACTTCAGGACGGGGTGCACGACCAGGTTCGGGAGCGCGCCCGCGCGCGCCTTGGCGGTCACCGCAGCGGCGATCTCGGCGCTGGCCAGCATCCCGGTCTTGGTCGCGGCGATCGGCAGATCCTCCAGTACGGCCGACAGCTGGGTACCGACGACGTTGGCAGGCAGCGGGAAGACGTCCTGGACGTCCTTGGTGTTCTGGGCCGTGACCGCGGTCAGCACCGTGGCGCCGTACGCCCCGAGGGCCGCGAACACCTTGAGGTCGCCCTGGATTCCCGCACCGCCGCAGGAGTCCGAGCGGCCGATCGACAGCACCACCGGAGGAGTCATGGCGCTTGCCTAGCAGCGGCGGCGACCGGCGCAACGGACTGGATGACCGTCTACCCACTCGCGGTCAGCGTACGTCCCAGACCGGTTCGGGGGTCTCGACCACCTGGCCGTCCGAGCCGAAGAGCACGAACCGGTCGAACGACCGGGTGAACCACCGGTCGTGGGTGACCGCGACGACGGTGCCCCGGTACGAGGCCAGCCCCTCCTCCAGCGCCTCCGCCGAGGCGAGGTCGAGGTTGTCCGTCGGTTCGTCGAGCAGCAGCAGCGTCGCACCGGACAGCTCCAGCAGCAGGACGAGGAACCGCGCCTGCTGGCCGCCGGAGAGCGTGCCGAACCGCTGCTCGCCCGCACCGGCCAGCTCGTACCGGGCCAGCGCTCTCATCGCGAGCTGCTGCTCCATGCCGGCCCGGTGCTCGTCGCCCCGCCACAGGATGTCCACCAGCGTGCCCTCGGCCAGGTCCGGCCGGTCGTGGGTCTGGGAGACATGCCCCGGCCGCACCCGCGCGCCGAGCCGGGCGGTGCCGGCGTGGGCCACCGGTGCCAGCTGCTCGCCGTCGACGGGCGTCGCCCCGCTGGACGGGTGCGAGCCGCCGCGGGCCAGCAGCCGCAGGAAGTGCGACTTCCCGGTGCCGTTGGCACCGAGGACCGCGACCCGGTCGCCGTACCACAGTTCGAGATCGAACGGGTACGTCAGCCCGTCCAGCTCGACCTGGTCGCAGCTGACCGCCCGCTTCCCGGTCCGCGAGCCGTGCAGCCGGACCTGGATGTCCTGGTCCTTCGGCCGGGCTTCGGGCAGCCCGGCCTCCTCGAACTTGCGCAGCCGGGTCACCGCGGCCTGGTAGCGCGACGCCATCTTCGAGTTGTACGCCGCCTTCTGCTTGTACATCAGCATCAGCACGCGCAGCTTCTCGTGCTCCTCGTCCCAGCGCCGGCGCAGCTCGTCGAGCCGCTCGTGCCGGTCGAGGCGCGCCGCGTGCCAGGTCGCGAAGCCGCCACCGTGCACCCAGGACGAGCCGCCCTCGACGGTCACCACCCGCTGCGCGGTCTGGGCCAGCAGCTCCCGGTCGTGCGACACGTACAGCACCGACTTCGGCGACTCCCGCAGCCGGTTCTCCAACCAGCGCTTCGCGGGTACGTCGAGGAAGTTGTCCGGCTCGTCCAGCAGCAGCACCTCGTCGTCGCCGCGGAGCAGCAGCTCGAGCGCGAACCGCTTCTG
>JAEHDK010000273.1 GCA_016880465.1 Micromonosporaceae bacterium | reverse complement strand
GCGCCGCCGGCCGCGGCCAGGCCCTCGACCCGGACGCCGAGCAACCGGATCCGGTCTCCCGGCCGGAGCGCCTCGAACAGGGACCAGGCGACCTCGAAGATCTCGCGCGCCACGTCGGTCGGGGTGAGCAGGGTGCGGGAGCGGTTCAGCGTACGGAAATCGGACAACCGTACTTTGAGCGCGATCGTACGGCCGACGAGCCCGGCCCGGCGCACCCGTACGGCGGCCCGGCCGGAGAGCGCCAGCAGGGTACGGCGGATGACCGCCGGGTCGGCGACATCGACGTCGAAGGTGGTCTCGGTGCCGATGGACTTCTCCGCCTGCTCCGGGCTGACCCGGCGGGGGTCCCGCCCGGCGGCCAGCGCGTGCAGGTGCGCGGCGGCGGCCTCACCCACCGCGGTGCGCAGCAGGCCGGCCGGTGCCTCGGCCACGTCACGCACGAGGTGCAGACCCAGCCGGTGGAGCACCTCGGCGGTACGCTCGCCCACCCCCCACAGCGCCTCGACCGGCAGCGGGTGCAGGAACTCCAGCACCAGGTCGGCCGGAACGACGAGCAGGCCCTCGGGCTTGGCCTGGGCCGACGCCAGCTTGGCGACGAACTTCGTCGCGGCCACCCCGACCGAACAGGGCAGGCCCTCCTCGGTCGCGATGCGCTCCCGGATCCGCGCGGCGATCTCCGCCGGGCGGCCGAACAGCCGGGTCGCGCCGGCCACGTCGAGGAACGCCTCGTCGAGCGAGATGGGCTCGACGAGCGGGGTCACGTCGCGGAAGATCGCCATGATGGCGCGCGACGCGGCGCCGTAGGCTGCGAAGTCCGGCGGCAGGAAGACGGCCTGCGGGCACAGCCGGCGGGCGACCGCTCCCGGCATCGCGCTGCGTACGCCGAAGCGGCGGGCCTCGTAGCTGGCCGACGAGACGACCGAGCGGCCACCCGGGCCGCCGACGATCACCGGCTGACCGGCCAACTCCGGGCGCCGGCGGACCTCGACCGAGGCGTAGAACGCATCCATGTCGACGTGCAGGACGGTGCAGCGCGAGTCGTCGGCGCCGGGACCGAACCGCCCGTCGCTGGTCCCCCGCGGCACCGCCTGACTGCGCCCCACGCGCGAAGGGTAGCCCGCGGCTAAGACACTTTGGGCGGTACGACGAGCAGCGGGATCTCCATTTCCACCGCGGTGTACGAGCCGTGGTAAGCGACCAGCTGGGACTCGGTGACCGGATGGCTCTGCGAGGCGATCACCGCGTACCGGTCGTGGCAGGCCACCACGACCTCGCCGATCCGGGCGAGGTGCTCCTCGGCCACCGGACCGAACCAGCCGGCCGCAATCGCTTCCGGGCGGGGTACGACCCAGGCGGCGGCTCCGAGCACGCCCCGCCAGGTGTCGACCACGTCGCCCATGGCACCCGGCGCGGTGTGCAGGTACCGCACCCGCGGTTCGCCGGCGACGACCCGTACGCCGGCCCGCAGCCGAGGATCGCCGTCGAGATCGAACCGGGTGCCGGCGGGCACGTCCAGTTGCCCGTGGTCGGCGGTCACCAGCAGCGCCGCGTCCGGCGGCAACCCATCGATCACCTGGGTGAGCAGGCGGTCCACATCGGACACCGCGGCCCGCCACGCGGCGGAGTCAACCCCCCAGACGTGTCCGGTGCGGTCGAGGTCCGCGTGGTACCCGTACACGAGCGCGGGCGCCGTGGACCCGGCCAGCGCGCCGAGGACCGCCGCTGCCACGTCGTCCACGCCGCTCGCGCCCACGTACCGGCCGCCGCGGTAGGCCGCGACCGACAGGCCGCTGCCGGCGAACTCGGGCCGGTTGACCACGGTCAGGTCGATGCCGGCCGCCGACTCGAACCAGGTCGGTACCGGTTGCCACTGCTGCGGGTCGGGGTCGCCCCACCACTTCACGTGGCTGAGGACCCGGTCGGTGCCCGGGATGTTCAGCGTGAAGCCGAGGATCCCGTGCGCTCCGGGCGCTCGACCGGTACCGAGGCTCACGAGGCTGGTCGGCGTCGTCGACGGGAACCCGGACGTGAGCACCCGGGCGGTACCCAGCCGGCCGGCAGCCAGGGCGGCGACGGTCGGCGCGTACGGTGCCGCGCCGGCGAGCAGATGCTGGCCGAGCCCGTCCACCAGGACAATGGCGATCCGCCGGACCCCGGCCAACGAGCCGGCGAGGCCGAGCGGGTCGGGTGCGCCGGCACAGCCGAGCGCGGCCAGGGCGCTGGGTACGACGTCTGCCAGGCTGGCCGAGCCGTACCGCGGATGGACAGGGGCGAAGGCGTCCACCGCTAGCCGCGCGGCCGGCGAGCCAGAAGATGCAACTGGGTGGCGATGTCCCGGTACGGCGGGCGCGCGGAGGCCGCCAGCTCGAACATGAGCAGCGCCTGCGGGTCGGCGTCGGCCACCGTACCGGGCACCAGGTCGGCTACCACGGGTACCCCGTGTATCTCTTCGACGTCGAGGCCGGCGGCGTGCAGCAGCGCGACGGCGGCCGTGGCGTCGAACCGCCGGCGCAGGCTGTCCCGGCACCGCGGACCCGCGGCATCGCCGCCGTGCGGATCGGCCAGAAGCGCGGCCGCGGCCTCCAGGTGTCCGGTGATCGCGCGGGCGACCACGGCCGCGGCCCGGTTGGCGACGAGCACACTCGCGGCACCGCCCGGGCGCAGCGCGACCGTGAGCGCCTTCAGCACATCGGCCGGCTCGTCCACGACCTCCAAGAGGCTGTGACACAGCATCAGGTCGGCGCTCTCCGGGTCGACCAGGTCGGCGATCGCGTCCGCGTCGCCCTGCACCGCGTGGACCCGGTCCGCCACGCCGGCTTCGGCCGCCCGGCGGGTGAGCGCGGCGAGCGCGTCCGGGCTCGCGTCGATGACCGTGACGCGGTGCCCGGCCCGGGCGAGCGGAACCGCGAAGCCGCCGGTACCGCCGCCGACGTCGACCACGGCCAGCGGTGTCGCGCTCCGCTCGAGTTCACGGC
>JAEHDK010000272.1 GCA_016880465.1 Micromonosporaceae bacterium | reverse complement strand
TCGCGGTGTCCCCGACCGGCGAGCTACTTGCCGGCGCTGGTACGGGTACGCTTCGTGGCCTTGGCCTTGGCGGGTGTGGCCGGAGCGTCGTTGATGGCGGTGGCCGGCCGGTGCACCTTGCCGGGCTGGCCGGCGACGACCTGCTCGCCCCGGGTAACCAGATCGGCATAGACGGTCTTGGCCTCGTCCAGCACGGCGACCGCGCTGCGCTGCGCGACCTTGCCGAACCGGGCCAGGTCGCCCTTGATGTCGAGCTCATTGGTCGCCACCCGCTCGCGGAGCTCGGTCAGCCGGCCGGGCAGGCGGCGCAGTTGGCGGTAGGCCAGCTCGCCGGCGGCCGCGGCGGCATAGACGGGGGCCGGGTACTTCTTGGTTTCGGTGGTCATCTCAGCTCTCCTCGTGCTGCCCGGCGGCGTCGCCACCGGCGGGGTTCTCGGCCGACCGGGCGTTCTCCCGGCGGAACGTCTCATAGATCTGGCTCAGTGACTGCTTCTGCGCGATCGTCAGGTCGGGATCGGCGGCGATCGCGGCGAGCACGCCCTGCCCGTCCACGGCGTCGAGCAGCCCGGCGCGCAGGTACATCACCGGGGTACTCACCCGCAGCGCGCTGGCGATCTGGGCGAGCACCTCGGCGCTCGGCTTACGCAGGCCGCGCTCGATCTGGCTCAGGTAGGGGTTCGACACCCCGGCGCGATCGGCGAGCTGGCGCAGCGACACGCCCGCCGTCCGGCGCAGGTCACGGATGAACTCGCCGATGTCGCGGGGAAGGTCTCGGGGGGCGGGCATACATCCGACGCTAGCCGGCCCCGCTTGCTATTGCAAGCACAATGCTTGCTGAAGCTAGCGTGAGATGGCTCACCGTTGGGTCCGGCGGGGACGGCGCGGGCGCGTCAGCCGAACAGGTCCCGGACGCGGACGGCGCCCACCGGGAGACCGCCGCCCAACACGGGCGTCTCGGCCAGCTCGTCGAGGACCGGTGCCGCCACCTCGAGCCGGCGCAGCGCCGCCACGGTCACCGGGCCGATCGCGCGCTTGTTGCCGTCGTCGATCTTCACGGCCAGCGCACCGACCCCCGGGATCGCGCACGCCATCACACCCTCGGCGCCGCCCTTGGCCAGTAGCCCTGGTATGCCCGCCATGAGCCGGGTGTCCTCACGCTCCGGGCCGGCGCCGCCCACCATGTCCGGATGCGCGCGCATCGCGTCCGCGACCGTACGCTCCGCGGTGCCGACAGGCGCCTCGACGAGCCGGTGGAACGCGCCGGCCAGCGCGGTCAACGACATCGCGAAGACCGGTGCACCGCAGCCGTCCACACCCACCGCGGGGGCCAGCTGCGCAGCCAGATCCTCCACTGTGGACTTCAGTTGTTTCTGCAGCGGATGATCGGGCTGGCGGTACCCGTCGACCGGCCAACCCGCGGCGAGGCAGGTGAGCAGCATGCCGGTGTGCTTGCCGGAGCAGTTCATCGCGGCCCGGGCCGGCGCGGACCCCGCGCGCAGCCAGGCCGCCCGGGCCAGCTCCCCGATCGGCAGGTCCGCGGGGCACGCCAGGTGCTGCTCGGTCAGGCCCGCACCGGCGAGCAACCGGCGTACCCTGTCGAGGTGCGGCGGCTCGCCGGAGTGGCTGGCGCAGACCAGCGCGAGATCGGCGGCGTCGGGCAGCGCCAGGCCGGCGCGCAGCATGCCGGTCGCCTGCATCGGCTTGTTCGACGAGCGCGGGAACATCGGCCGGGCGATATCGCCGGCGGCGGCCAGCAACGAGCCATCCGCGGCGAGCACCACAACGGCGCCGTAGTGCCGGCCCTCCACGAACTTGGACCGGACGACGTCGGCCAGTACCACCGGCTCAGCCGCCATTGCCGACCTCAGCCGGTACGCCGAGCAGCTCGCGGGCCTGCCCGGTGGTGATCGGCGGGCGCTGGGCGAGCCGTGCGAAGGCCGCCGCCCGCGCGACGAGCTGCATGTTCGACTCCACCGGCTGGCCCTTGGCGTACGACACGGTGTCCTCCATGCCGACCCGCAGGTGGCCACCCGCGGCGAGCGAGGCCAGCAGCACCGGGATCGCCGTCCGGCCGATCCCGGTGGCGGAGAACGTGCTGCCCGCCGGCAGCTCACGCATCGCGTGCCGGCAGGCGACGAGGGTCTCCGCGGTACCGGCCATGCCGCCCGGGACCCCCATGACGAAGTCCACGTGTACGTGACCGCCGTGCGGCAGCCCGTACTTGCCCAGCAACCGCTCCAGCGCGGCGAGGTGACCCAGGTCGAAGATCTCGTACTCGGGGACGACGCCCCGGTCCTGCATCCGCGTGTGCAGTGCGACCACGAACTGCCACCGGTTGACGAAGACGTCGTCGCCGAAGTTGACCGTACCCATCGTGCACGAGGCCATGTCCGGTGCGGCGTCCAGGACGCGTAGCCGGTCGGCCTCCGGATCGGTGACCGCACCGCCGCTGCTGAGCTGGACGATCAGGTCGGTGGTCGAGCGCAGCGCGGCGACCGTGTCGCGCAGCCGGCCCAGGTCGAGCGTCGGCCGGGCGGCGCCGTCCCGGATGTGTACGTGGATCACGCTGGCGCCGAGCGCCTCGCACTCCTTCGCGGTCGCGACGAGCTCGTCCAGCGTGACCGGCAGGGCCGGCACATCCGCCTTGCCGGACTCGGCGCCGGTCGGCGCCACGGTGATCAACGTACCCGTACGCCAGGACGTCTCTGTCATGCCCGGATCCTCGCACGGGCGCGACCGCGGCGGGGCCGTGCCGCCCAGGTAGGGTCGACGACCGTGGAACTGGTGCACTCGGGCAAGGTACGGGACGTCTACGCGGACGGCCCCGACCTCATCCTGGTTGCGTCCGACCGCATCTCGGTCTACGACGTCGTCCTGCCCACGCCGATCCCGGACAAGGGTGCGCTGCTCACCGCGCTGTCGCTCTGGTGGTTCGCGTGGCTGGCGGATGTCGTACCGAACCACGTGATCTCCAGCACCGACGTGCCGGCCGAGTTCGCCGGCCGGGCGATCCGCTGCCGGCGGCTGGACATGATCCCGGTCGAGTGCGTGGCGCGCGGGTACCTCAGCGGCTCCGGACTCACGCAGTACCAGGCGTCCGGCCGGGTGTGCGGGGTCGACCTCCCGCCGGGACTCGTCGAGGCGTCCCGGCTCCCCGAACCGATCTTCACGCCCACCACCAAGGCGCCGCGGGGCAGCCATGACGAGCCGATGACGTACGCCCAGGTGGTCGACGCGGTCGGCGAGCGGACGGCGGCACGGCTGCGCCGGATCACGCTGGACGTCTACCGCCGGGGGGCCGAGCTCGCGCTGGACCGCGGGACCCTGATCGCCGACACCAAGATCGAGCTGGGCTGGGCCCCCGACGGCGAGCTCGTCCTTGCCGACGAGGTGCTCACCGGGGACTCCTCGCGCTTCTGGCCGGCCGACTCATGGCGACCCGGCCGGCCGCAGCGCTCCTTCGACAAACAACCGGTCCGCGACTGGGCGACCGGTACCGGATGGGACAAGCAGCCACCCGGCCCGGAGATCCCGCCCCACGTCGTCGCGGCGACCCGGGCGCGTTACCTGGCGGTGTACGAGCGGCTCACCGGCCAGCGGTGGGCGTAGCGCCAGGGGTGAGGTCGAACGACACCACCTGCTCGGGCGTGATGCCGGCCGGCACGGCGCCGGCGGCCTGCAGCAATGCGATGCTGCGCATCACCCGCTGCGGTTCGAGGGCGCCCGCCGGCACGCCGGCCCGATCCGACCGCACATAGGCCGCCATCAAGGCAGTCTCCGCCTCGGCCACCGCCGGCTTGTACAGCGGCTGGTACTTGGCGAAGATCTGCCCGGCCTCGGCCGGGTGCTCGATCGCGTACAGCAGCCCGCGCAGCACGGCGTCCCGGAACCGGGTGACGATGTCCGGTCGCCGGCCCGCCGGGATCGCCAGCACGTTGCCGTAGAGGTCGGTCAGGTAGTCGCTGTACGGCAGCAGCACGGCCGTGCGCCCGCCCGCCGCGGCCTCCACGCCCGGCTTGCCGACCACCAGTTCGGTGATCGCGTCCACCGACCCGGCGCCGAGGGCGGCACGCAGCTGCGGCGGTGGTACGGTCACCCACTTCACCCGGGCCGCGTCGAGCCCGGCGAGCCGCGCGTACACCGGGAACAGCGTGTAGTTCACGCCGCCCGGCTGGTACCCGATCGTCCGGCCCTCAAGGTCCCGCGGCACCGCGATCCCGCGCCCGGACAACGCGATGATGCAGCTCGTACTCCGCTGGTGGATCGCGGTGACGACGGTGAACCCACGGGTCCCGGCGCCGTACGCGATGAGCGCGCCGGTGAGGTCGACGGCCGCGACATCGGCCTTGCCGGCCAGCAGCAGCTTGAGGTTCTCCCCGGTACCGGCGCCGGGCTGGATGTCCACATCGAGCCCGACGTCCCGGAAGTACCCCTTGTCGCGGGCGACGAACATGTAGGCCTCCTGCCCGAGCAGGCCGAAGCCGGTCAGGTAGGTGACCTTCGCCACGGGCTGGGGCACCGGCTGTTTCGGTGGCGCCGGATCGCAGCCGGTGGTGGCGAGCAGGCTCACCACGAGCGTCGCGGCGGGCAGCCGGTGGCCGAACCGTCGAGGCAGCACGGGCGCGCTCACCGGACCCTGCGCCCGGTCGTCGACCACGTCAGGTTGCCGAGCAGGACCAGCCGCGGGTCCGCCAGTGCGGCCCGCAGCCGGTCGAGGTCGTCGGCGGTCACCCCGGCCTCGACGAGCCGGTCGCGCAGCTCGCGCGAGACCAGGGCGGGCAGCAGGCAACCGGGGCTGCCGCCGGACCACGACCGGGCGTGGACGGCGGTGTCCACGTCGACCAGTCCGGCGTCGAGCATCGCGGCGGGCACGTCGGCGGCCCAACCGGTGTCGTTGCCGGCCGACCGGAAGACGGCGAGAAGGGCGACCTGGTACCGCTCGTACAGCGCGGCGGTGTCCGGGTCCGGCGCGGACAGGACCCGGCCCGGCCAGCCACCCCACTCCTCCACGACCAGCGCGCCGCCGGCGGCCAGCGCACCGGCCAGCCGGGCGAGGACCGCACGCCGCTCGGGCAGGTGCGCCAGGAGCAGCCGCGCGTGGATCAGGTCGAAGGGTCCGGCCGGGAGCGGCTCGGTCACCACATCGTGGCGCAGCACGGTGACCCGCGGGCCGGCCGCTACGTGGTGCGGCTGCCGGTCGGTGGCGAGCACCTGGCCGGTCGGGCCGACCCGGCCGCCGAGCCACCGCGCGATGCTGCCGTTGCCGGCACCCACCTCGAGGCACCGGGCCCCGTCCGCCACACCGGTGGCCACGAGCCGAGTGGCGGTGAACTCGTCGAGGACCGCCGATAGACAGTCCAACATGGACGCCGCGGTTGGCTCGTCGTTGTTGAGCACGTAGGAGTCGGTCGTCGTCATGAAACCTCCGAAGAGCTGGCAGGGGGTACGCAGGCCGAGCCGTCGACCAGATGCCGCCAGATGGCCCGCCGGCCGTCCCAGAACAGCGGGACGGCACAGCCGCAGGTACCGGATCGGTCCCGCGGTGGATCTGTCCACAGTGGAAGGTCGGGAGCGAGTCGCTCGACGTCCATGGCGTCAGTCGAGGTAGGCCAGCAACGCCGTCCGATAGGCGGCAGCCGCCTCCAGCAACGCGTCGACGATGCCGAGATCGTCGATGGTTATCCGGTCGCCCGGCACGGCGAGCTGCAGCTCGGTGGGGCCGGTGTCGACGACCAGGATCGGCGGCGCCTCGCGGTACGTGTCGGCGTAGGTGTGCGTACCGGGCAGCAGGTCCGCGATGATGACGGTGGTCGCGTGTGGACTGCCCGGCTCACGCCGTGGGTGTGGGATATTGGACGTCATTACGGTCGCTCCAGCGGTCATGGGGATGGACGCAGGACATCGACTAACCAGCGACCAGCCTTGGCCTCGCCGCGCTGACACAACACATTCACGCGCGAGGATCCTTGGCCCAATCGATCTCCCCCAGTTCCGGGGAAGTTGGGAGTCGGCCGTGGTGACCGCGGTGAAAAAGCGGCGTGGGCTACGTCAGGAGCAGGCGGATCTGTCGCGCTCGATGCGCGCGGCGGGCAAGACCTGGGTCGAGATCGCGGCGGTCTTCCGCGAGCGGTACGGGGTGAACGCGCGTACGGCGCTGCGGCTCGTACGCGGCTGGAGCCAGCCCGAGGCTGCCGAGCAGTGGACGCGGCGGTGGCCGGACGACCCGAAGACCCTCAAGAACATCTCGTACTGGGAGAACTGGCCGAGCAGTACCGGCCGGGAGCCCTCGCTGCCGGTCCTCGGCCGGCTCGCCGAGCTGTACGAGTGCGCCGTCACCGATCTGATCGTCGACGGCCCGGACCACCGGCACCTCGACGCGGCGCACGGCGCACGTGAGCGGGCTGCGCCGATGCCGGTGCTCGACGAGCTGACCACCGGGCTGGACCCGATCCTGGACCGGCTCGCCGACACCGACATCGAGCGGATCGCCGGCATCGGGCTCGTCTGGGCGCAGCGGCTACGGCCACTGGGGTACGCGTACGGGGTGCTGATGAAGCTCAGCGCGGGCCTTGCCCTCGCCGCGACGGCACACAGCGGCCTGCGCGGCGTACCCGACCCGGACGGCGCGGACCGCGACGGCGACCTGCCGGTGCGCGTACCGCGCCGGCCGTGGCCGACCGGCATCTGGCGGATGCGGTACCAGGAGGGGGGTTCGGCCGCCGAGCACCAGGTGGTTCTGCGGGAGCATCGCGGCCGGCTGCTCGGGCAGAGCCTGCCGCAGCCGGGCGGTGCCCGGGTTCGGCTGGACCTGGAGGTCGACGCAGCCGTCGTCACGGGGGCCTGGGTCGAGCACAGCGGTACGGGTCGCAGCGCGTACCGCACCCTGCAACTCACGCTTGCCCCGTCCCGGCTGAGCATGCGGGGACGGTGGCTCGGCTTCGATGCCGCTGCGCGCGTCAGCGGCGGGGAGTGGGAGCTGCGCTACCTGGAGGAGTCGGTGACCGGCGGAGCCCTGCGCGCCTACCGGGGAACCGCCGCCTGATTCCCGGGCCGGTCGCCGGGGCGCCGGCGGTCAGCCGTCGCCCGGGTCGATCGCGGCGGCGGCCGGGCCCACGCGAAGCGGTGCGTCGTCGGGCACCGAGCGCTTCAGCAGCGCGAGTGCCACCATGCCGAGCTCGAAGTGGTGTACCGCGGTGCCGACGAAGCCCGCCGCTCGACCGTCCACTGTGGTCACCGGAGTACCCGGTGCCGGCGGGTGGTCGGTACTCACCCCGTCAAGGTGCAGCAGCACCAGCCGGCGCGGCGACCGGCCGAGGTGGTGGACCCGGGCCACGGTCTCCTGGCCGCGGTAGCAGCCCTTGTCCAGGTGCACCGCGGGGCCGAGCCAGCCGACCTCGGCCGGCAGGGTCCGGTGGTCGGTCTCGTACCCGAGCCGGGGGATCCGGGCCGCCACCCGGAGCGCCTCGTAGGCCCACGTACCGGCGGGCGGCAGGTCGAGCGCGGACCGGACCGCGGGCAC
>JAEHDK010000271.1 GCA_016880465.1 Micromonosporaceae bacterium | reverse complement strand
GGCGTACCACATGGCCCGTACCCGCGCGAGCGCCCGGGCCCCCCGGACCCGGTGGATTCCCGACGTGCGCCGCCACGGGTCGGCCCGTGGTCTCGGCGGATCTGCGCCGGTCGCGACGAGTGCGGCGAACTCCTCCGCGGCCCACTGCGACTTGCCCTGCCGGCGGAGCTCCTCGGCGAGCATCGCGCGCAGGTCGAGCAGCAGCTCGACATCGAGCGCGGCGTACGCCAGCCACGCCGCCGGCAGCGGCCGGGTCGACCAATCGGCGGCCGAATGGTGTTTCTCCAGGGCGTACCCGAGCAGCTGTTCGGTCAATGCGGCCAGGCCGACTCGCTCGAAGCCGGCCAGCCGCGCCGCCAGTTCGGTATCGAACAGCTGCGTCGGCCGCAGCCCGACCTCGGCCAGACACGGCAGGTCCTGGCTCGCGGCGTGCAGCACCCACTCCGCCTCGCCGATCCGGGCGGCGAGCGGGCGGAGATCGCCCAGCGGCAGGGGGTCGATCAAGGCGGTACCGGCACCCTCCCGGCGGATCTGCACCAGGTAGGCCCGGTGGCTGTACCGGTAGCCGGAGGCGCGCTCGGCGTCCACGGCGACGGGTCCGGTGCCCGCGGCGAACCGGGCGGCCACGGCAGCCAACCCCGCCGGCGTCTCGACCGGGTCAGGCGTACCGCCGCGCGGCGCAGTCAGCAGCACGGGATCGTCGGTCACCCGGACCACGGTACGGCGCGCCGACGGCGGACGGCCTCCTGAGCCGGGGCGGACGCGAAGGCGAGGGCGACTGGCGGGGTGCCGGCCGACGCGCCGGGCCGTTGAGCGGGTGAGACAAACGGTCGGGTGGCAGGTACGGTCCTGCGTGCCGGTACCGACTCTGGCCCGCTGGTGCCAGGCTGAGGGAGCCTCGACCGGCGGTGAGGCCCGCCGGACATCGGCGTCAGGGGAGGGCGTGCGCGTCATGACGGGGTACGACGACGAGCGGGACCGGTGGCCGGCTGTGGCACCGGCCGGGGAGCCGGTGGAGCGCACCGTGCCCGCGCCGCTGCCACCACGGCCGGCCGGTCCGCCCAGCGGGCCGGCCCTACCGAGCCCGCCGACCGTCGCCTACCAGGTGGGAGCCGCTCCGGCCGGGCCGTACCACGGCGTGCCGCCCACGACCGGCATGCCCTATCCAGGCAGTGCGATCCCGTACTCGGCGCCGCTGCCGCCGCCGCGCCGCCGGCGCAGCTGGGCCGGCATCATCGCGCTGTGCCTCGCCGTACTGCTGGCCGCCGCCGCCGGCTACGAGGGGTACCTGCTGTACCGGATCGACGGCCGCCTCGCGGCCGCGAACCGGCAGGCGGCGGCGGACCGCGGTACCGATGACAGCCGGCTCGACCAGCTCGAAGGGCGCGCAGGCGAGCTGGAGAAGCGGGTCGGCAGCGCCTTCGACTCGGCGGCGGTCGCCGCGGCGGCGCTGCCGAGCGTGTTCCGGGTCGTCGCGGGCGATGCGACGGGCACCGCCTTCGCGGTCGGGCGGCCGCCGGCCAACGGCGGCACCTACCTGTTCACGAACTACCACGTGGTCGAGGACGTCTGGGTGGCCGGCAAGCGCCAGGTCTTCCTGGAGCGGAGGGACACCCGGTTCCCCGCCACGATCACGAAGATCGACAAGGAACACGACGTCGCGCTGCTGCAGGCCACCGAGACCTTCCCCCGGTTGGCGCCGGCAACCGTACCGGTCAAGGCCGGCGAGCCGATCGTCGTGGTCGGCTCGCCGCTGGCCCTGGAGGGGTCGGTCACGACGGGCGTGGTGAGCGCGATACGCCAGATCGAGGACATGGTCGGCGACGTGATCCAGTTCGACGCGCCGATCAATCCGGGGAACTCCGGTGGGCCCGTGATCAACTCACAGAAGCAGGTGGTCGGCATCGCGTCGGCGAAGGCGCGCAACGCGGAGGGCATCGGGCTCGCGGTGCTGATCGGGACCGCGTGCGACTCGATGAGCGTCTGCTGACTACACCAAGCACTCCCGGCGGGCCCGCCGACCGCGGAGGACCAGGAGGAATGATGTCCCACGCAACGCCGCCGGACGACCCGTACCCGGCCGCCCAACCCGAGCCACCCGAGCCGCCGTACACGCTGCCCAGCCCGGGCGGATACGCACCGGCCCCCCCGGCCGAGCCGGTACCCGCCGAGCCGGTCCCACCGGGCACCGCCGAGGTGGCCGCGCCGGCCGAGCCGTACCTTGCGCCGCAGGC
>JAEHDK010000270.1 GCA_016880465.1 Micromonosporaceae bacterium | reverse complement strand
CGGCCGATCTCGTCGGCCATCGCGGTCAGCTCACGCAGCGGACGCAGTGCGCGGCCGGCCACGAACCAGACGCCGATCGAGGCCGCCACGATCGCGATCAGGTCCGCCACGATGAACACCGCGACCAGCCCCTGCCGGTCCGTCTGCTGGCGACGCAGCGCCTGGGCGGCAACCACGTACCCGGACCGGCCCAGGTCGGCGCGCTGCCACGGCCGTACGTGAACCCGCAGCGAGACACCCCACGCGGCAACCGTCGCCGAGGCGCCGCCGCCGGCCCGGGCCCGGGCGAGCAGGTCGGCCGGCACGGTGGGCGGCACCCCGCCGACGACCCCCGTACTCGCCAGCACCTGGGCGTTCCCGTCCAGCACCAGCACCATGATCTCGTCGCTGGTCGTACCGTCGACCGGCGCCAGGGCCGGCTCGTGCGGGCGCAGCTGCTCGGCCGGCGTCGTGGCGAGGCTCGCTACCGCTGCGGCCGTACGGTCGGCCAGCTCCTTGTCCTGGGTCTGCGGCACCGTACCGAGCACCAACAGTCCAAACAGGACGGAGATGACGACGAGCGCGAGTAGCACGACGCCGAGGCCGTACAGGGTGACCCGGGTACGGATCGACATCACGCCACCCGCAGCGCGTACCCGACCCCGCGGACCGTATGCAGCAGCCGCGGCTCGCCCAGCTTGGTCCGCAGGTACCCGATGTAGACATCGACGACGTTGGTGGTGGCCGAGTTGCCGCCGCCCCAGACGGCGTCAAGCAGCTGCTGCCGGCTGAGGACGTGTCGCGGGTGGCCGAGGAAGTGGCGCAGCAGGTCGAACTCCAGCGCGGTCAGACTCAGTGGCCGGTCGCCGCGCCACGCCTCGCGAGAGGCCGGATCGAGCGTCAGGTCGGCGTACGTCAGCCGCGGCTCGCCCTCGCCCGCGGGATCCGGCCGGCGGCGCAGCAATGCCCGTACCCGCGCCAGCAGCTCCTCGTACGCGAAGGGCTTGACCAGGTAGTCGTCGGCGCCCGCGTCCAGCCCCGCGACCCGGTCGGCGGTCGCGTCGCGGGCGGTCAGCATGAGCACCATCGGCCGGTCGGCCGCCGCCGCGCGCAGCGCCCGGCACACCGCGAGGCCGTCCAACCCGGGCAGCGTCACATCGAGAAGGACGAGGTCGGGCGGCTCCCGTAACGCGCTGGCCAGGGCGCTCGGGCCGTCGCCCACCACGTCGACGGCGTGGCCGGCGTACTCCAGCGCCCGGCGTACCGAGGCCGCCACCCGACCGTCGTCTTCGACGACGAGTACCCGCGCGGACTCCGGCATGGGTGGAGGCTAACGCCGTTTCCCGAACGGACGCACCCTGTCGCGGCGGGTCGGGAACATCGGCCGAGCCGGCAACCTACGGGCGGCCCGTCCGGGGCCGTCGAGTCAGATACTCCAGCCCCCGGCGGGCCGCCGGAGAAGGTGACCGACCGGTCATCGTGGTGGCCGCCGTGTCTCGCGGCGGGTCGGCGCGGAGCAGACCCGACAGCGCCGGGGCGTCGGCGAGCACGAGGGCCCGCTCGACGCCCCCTGGATCAGGCACCGTCATTGCCGACCGGGCTCCAGGCGCAGCAGCGCAAGCCGGGCCGCCCCGGTCCACGCGGCCCCGTGTACGAGCAGCAGCGCCACCGAGCGCCACCAGGCGCCCGAGGTGTGCTGCCACAGCGCGTCGGTGACCGGCGACATGCTCAAGAGGTCCACAGTGGACGCCCCAGCGGCGAACCCCCAGCGGGTCGACGCGAGCCAGGACACCTGCTGCAGCACCGCCTCGCCGCCCAGCTCGAACAGGCCGCCGCACAGCACGAGCTGCGCCATCACCACGACGACCAGCACCGGCGTGGTCTGCTCCGGGGTGCGCGCGAGGGCACTGATGCACAGGCCGAGCACTGTACACGTCAGCGCGGTCAGCGCCACCACCACGATGATCTCGGCCATCGGCGAGCCGAGGACCAGTGCCTCCTTCGGGCCGCCGCGACCCAGCAGCGACAACCACACGAACAGCGCCACCTGGATCGTGTTGATGATCGCGAAGACGACCAGCTTGGACGCCAGGTACGCGCCGGGCGACAACCCGCACGCCCGCTCGCGCCGGTAGATCGTCGCTTCGCCCACGATCTCGCGGATCGCCGGCGCGATGCCCAGGAACGCCGCCCCGACGACGAGCACGACGAGCATCCGCTGCGCCTCCAGGCTGAACCCCGTTGTCGGTGGCGCCAGCCCGGTGTCCCCCGGCACGGAGTGCGTCAGCAGCGCGAGCGCGAGCGGCAACCCGAGCAGGAACAGCGCGTACCCGCGGTCCGCCACGATCACCGCGATCATCCGCAGGCACAGCGTCACGAATTGCCGCACCGGCGCCGCCGGATGCAACGCCCGGTTGCGCAAGGGCAGACCCCGCAACCGCGCCGGAGGTACGGGGGCCTTGCCGATCCCGGGCCCGCTGGGCTTCCCGGCCGGCGCGGGATCGGCGTCCGGCGGGACGGCTGGGGCTGCCGCAGACCCGGTGTCCG
>JAEHDK010000269.1 GCA_016880465.1 Micromonosporaceae bacterium | reverse complement strand
GGGGGGGCCGGGCGGGTCGGGCGGCGCACTCGCCGTCCGCCCCGCCCGAACTCATGCCCGGGACGGCACACTCAGGCGACGGCACACTCAGGCCCAGTCGAGGGACCGCTGGACCGCCTTGGCCCACTGCCGGTGCGCCCGGTCCCGCTCGGCCGCGGCCAGCCGCGGCACCCAGCGCCGGTCCGCCCGCCAGTTCGCCCGCAGCGCGTCGAGGTCGGGCCAGAAACCCACGGCGAGGCCGGCGGCGTACGCGGCGCCGAGAGCGGTGGTCTGGGCCACGGTGGGCCGGACGACCGGCACGTCGAGCACGTCGGCCTGGCACTGCATGAGCACGTCGCTCGCCGTCATGCCGCCGTCCACCTTGAGCGTCGCTAGGTCCACATTGGACTCCGCGGACATCGCGTCGACGACGTCGCGCACCTGCCACGCGGTCGCCTCCAGCGCCGCCCGGGCGAGGTGCGCCTTCGTCACGTACGCGGTGAGGCCGGCGATCACGCCCCGCGCGTCGGGTCGCCAGTAGGGCGCGAACAGGCCGGAGAACGCGGGTACGAAGTAGCAGCCGCCGGTGTCCGGTACGGTCGCGGCCAGCTCGGTCACCTCGGCCGCGGTCGAGATGATGCCGAGGTTGTCCCGCAGCCACTGGACCAGCGAGCCGGTGACCGCGATCGACCCCTCCAGGGCGTACGCCGGCGGTGCGCCGCCCAGCTGGTACGCCACCGTCGTGAGCAGCCCGTGTTCGCTGCGCACCGGCCGGTCTCCGGTGTGCAGCAGCAGGAACGAGCCGGTCCCGTACGTGCACTTCGCCTCGCCGGCCGTGAAGCACGCCTGGCCGACCAGGGCCGCCTGCTGGTCGCCGAGCGCGCCAGCCACCGGCACCCCGCCGAACCCGGCCGCCGGCCCGTAGCTGTGTGCCGACGGCAGGATCTCGGGCAGCAGCGCGCGCGGGATGTCGAACCCGGCCAGCAGCTCGGCGTCCCAGTCCAATGTGGACAGGTTCATCAGCATCGTACGGCTGGCGTTGGTGACGTCGGTCGCGTGCCGGCCGGTGAGGTGCCAGATCAGCCAGCTGTCCATCGTGCCGAAGCGCAGCTCGCCGGCCTCGGCGCGGCGGCGCAGCTCGGGGTC
Source organism: Micromonosporaceae bacterium (assembly GCA_016880465.1). Classification (GTDB taxonomy): domain Bacteria; phylum Actinomycetota; class Actinomycetes; order Mycobacteriales; family Micromonosporaceae; genus EFPC-2. Next base: position 615 of record JAEHDK010000269.1, on the reverse strand, counting down.
GCGGTCGAGCAGCCAACGGATCTTGGGACCGGAGAAGTACGTCGCGAGCGGCAACCCGCACCGGTCCCGGAACCGGTCCGGCCCGGCCGACCCGGCCAGCTCCTTGATCAGCTGGTCGGTACGGGTGTCCTGCCAGACGATCGCGGGGTGCACCGGCTCGCCCGTACGGGCGTCCCACAACACGGTCGTCTCGCGCTGGTTCGTGATGCCGAACGCGGCCAGGTCGCTCACGGTCAGCCCACCGCCGGCGAGCGCACCGGCGACGACGGCCTCGACGGTGCGCCAGATCTCGGCGGCGTCGTGCTCGACCCAACCGGGCCGGGGGAAGATCTGCCGGTGCTCGCGCTGGTCGGCCGCGATGACCGTACCGGCCGCGTCGAAGACCATGCAGCGGGACGAGGTGGTGCCCTGGTCGATGGCGGCGACGTAACGACGGCTCACCGGCCCAGTGTGGCGCACCCAGCCGCGGGGCGGCACCGCCAGGCGAGCGGGGCGAGCCCCCGGAATTAGAGCTTGCCGGCGGCCTTGAGCCGCAGGTACGCGTCGGCGACGGCCGGCGCGAACCGGTCCACCGGCTCGTCGACGACCTCGACGCCGCGGCGGCGCAGCGCCCCG
>JAEHDK010000268.1 GCA_016880465.1 Micromonosporaceae bacterium | reverse complement strand
TACTGCGCCACGCCGAGCTCGCGGAGCAGCTCGTGCGCGCGGGTGCGCAGCTCGTGCTCGTCGCCGTCGCTGCGCGGCAGGCCGAACAGCGCCGCGGCGAACCCGGCCCGCGCGGACCGGCTCGCCCCCGTCATCACGTTCTCCAGCACGGTGAGCCCGGCGAACAGGCCCACGCCCTGCAGCGTCCGGGCGATGCCAAGGCGGGCAAGCCGGTGCGGCCGCGGCCGGAACGGCGCGCCGTCGAGAGTCAGCGTGCCGGCGTCCGGCCGGACGAAGCCGCAGGCGACGTTGAAGAGCGTGGTCTTGCCCGCGCCGTTGGGCCCGATGACGCCGACGATCCGGCCGGGACGTACGGCCATCGATACATCGTCGAGCGCGACCAGCCCGCCGAACCGCACACCGATCCCCCGCATCGCAAGGCCGGCGTCTGCCGCCGCGTCCGCTGCCACGACCACCTCCGATGCGCACTTGACCAGCGGTCAATCATCGTGGCGCCAACTTACAGTGGTAGTTAACCTAGCGCCAGACCCCGGGCCCGCCGTAGCGCAGTCGTTAGCGACCGGCCGTCCGGCCGGTCCAGGACCGCCGCGAGATGGCCGTCCGGGCGCACCACCGCACCCCAGCCGGGGCCGGCACGCAGCGCGTCGACCAGCACCTCGTCGCCGTCGATCCGGTACTGGGCCACGGGTGCGTGCTCGGTGTGCGCCGGTGCGGGACCGCCGTTCGTCAGCACGACCATGCCGGTACCGAACAGCTCGCGCACCCGGCTCGCCCGGCCCGCGGTCACCGGGCCGTCCGGGCACAGCACGCCGGCCACCGGCGGGCGTACCGCCCCCGGTGCGGTCGGGAAGTCCACCGGTGGTACGCCGGTCGTCAGCGGCGAGTCGACGTACCAGTACGGCTCGGCCAGCTTGCCGGAGTTGACCAGTGCTCGGGCCGCCGGCTCGGTCACCGCACGGTCGAGCACGGCGCGCCGCCAGGCCCACTCGGTCTCGTCCTGCGGTACGAGGAACCGCATCGTCTCCCCGGTCACCCGCAGGTTCTCCCGAGCCGCCGCAGCCCGCTCGGTCGCGTAGCTGTCGAGCAGCGCGGGGCCGGCCCACCCGGCCCGGTCGTACGCGATCTTCCATGCCGCGTTCTCGGCGTCCTGGATCCCGGAGTTCAGCCCGCGCGCGCCGAACGGGGCCATCAGGTGCGCCGCGTCGCCCGCCAGCAGCACGCGGCCGACCCGCAGCCGGGTCGCGAGCCGCTGGTGGAACCGGTAGAGCGACCGCCACACGACCTCGTACGGCGCGTCCCCGGTGATCCGGCGGATCCGCGCGTCGAGCCCGCCGCTCGCGGCGTCCGCATCGAGGTCGTAACCGGCCGGCACCTGCCAGTCGATGCGCCAGACCGAGTCCGGCTGCGGGTGGACCAGCACCTGCCGGCCCGGGTTCCACGCCGGGTCGAAGTGGAACCGCCGCTCGGCGCCGAACGGCAACCGGGCGCGGATGTCGGCGATCAGGAACAGGTCGTCGTACGACCGGCCGGGGAAGTCGACCCCGAGCACCTGCCGGACGGTGCTGCGCGGGCCGTCCGCGGCGACCAGGTGGGTACCGGTGAACTCGGCGCCGGCCGCGTGGACGGTCACCGAGTGCCCGTCCTGCGCGACGTGCACGATCTCGTGCCCGTACCGCAGGTCCACCAGCGGCTGCGCGGCCACCGCCGCGGCCAGCTGATCCTCCACATCGGACTGTCCAATGTTGATGAAGGCCGGGTACGCGCTGCGGCCCGCATCCGGGAACGTCAGCTGGAACAGCTCGCGGTCCCGGTAGAAGGTACGGCCGCGGTGCCAGGTGACGCCCCTGGCCACGAGCGCCTCGGCGCAGCCGACGCGGTGGTAGATGTCGAGCACGTCGCGTTGTACGCAGATCGACCGCGAACCGGTGGCCTGCCGCCGCGGGGCCGCCTCCAGTACCACCGTGGGGATCCGCCACCGGGCGAGCAGCAGCGCGGTGGCCAGCCCGACCGGCCCGCCGCCGGCGACGAGGACCGGTCGGCTCGGATCGGCGGCGCGGCCGGCGGTCACGACTGCAGCGCCGCCCAGACCTGCCGGTCGCGCTCGGCCGTCCAGATCCGCGGCCAGTCGATGCCATCCAGCTCGTCCCAGAGCCGCTGCACGTTGAACGGCAGGCAGTGCTCGAAGATCGGCCAAGCACCGTACTGCGGGGCCAGTGCCGCGTGCGCCGCCTCGAAGGCCGCCCGTACGGTGCCGCCCGCGGCATGCACGCCGCCGACCCGGTCCCGCATCACCAGCAGGAACTCGCGGGTCTGCGCGATCGCCGCGCCGACCGCGTCCCGCCCGGTCGCCACCGCACCGCGCCCGCCGACCAGCACCTGCGCGTCGAGCGCCGCCACCCGGTCGAGGGTGCCCGTACTCCACTGCGGGTGGAAGGCATCGCCGGTGTAGAGCGCCGCGCGCGCCTCGACGAGGTCGCCGGCGAACAGGATCCGCGGCTCCGGCAGCCAGGCCACGATGTCGCCGGCGGTGTGGCCCCGGCCGAGGTGCCGCAGCACGAGCTCGCCGCGGTCGCCGCCCAGCGGGATCGTCACGGAGTTGGCGAACGTCAGCGTCGGCCAGGTGAGGCCGGGGATCGTCTCGGCACCCTGGAACAGCCGGGGCATGCGGCCCGCCTCCGACGCCCAGTCGGCCGCGCCCCGCTCCGCGATCAGCGCCCGGGTCACGTCGTGCGCGACGACGACCTGCGCCCCGAACGCGGCCGCGCCGAGCGTACGTACCGCGTGGTAGTGCGTGAGCACCAGGAACCGCACCGGCTTGTCGGTGTGCTCGCGCAACCGGTCCAGCCACCGGCCGGCCATCACCGGCGTGGCCCGGGCCTCGATGCAGACGACGAAGTCCTCGCCCTCGACCGCGCCCACGTTCGGGTCGCCCTCGGCGGTCAGCGCGTACACCCCGTCGGCGAGGACCTCCAGCGTCTCGGCCTTGTCGGACAGGTCGGCGGCGGACGCGAACGGCTTGGTCATGACGGCAGCATCCCAGAGGTAGGCGGCGCGGCACACTGCCGCAGCTCGCCGGCGCGCCCGTACTGATCACTGGGCCGCCGTGGCGCTTGGCCAGGCGACCGGTCGACGCCCGGCACACCCCGCGCCGGGCGGTGCTCGGGCTCGGCCTGCCGCCGGCCGCGGCCGCCGGAGAGTCGTTGTCCTGGGGGGCGGTG
>JAEHDK010000267.1 GCA_016880465.1 Micromonosporaceae bacterium | reverse complement strand
CGCGCCACCAAACCGGCAGATCAGGAAGCGACGCGCTTGCATTCGTTTCCGCCCTCACGGACAATCGGCGACATTATCGGGTGGTAGCGGCAATATCGGAACTCGCCGCATTCCGGATCCTAGCAGATCATCGTCGCCAGCTTGTGGCTGGTGGCTCGGCTCTGGGGGTATCGATGGCTGAGGCGGTGATTGAGGAGCGACAACTCCTCAAGACGCTTCACTGGTACGACGGTTTCGTCATCGCCCTGTGCAACCCTGGCTTCCTGATCGGGTCGCTCGGGTTCACCTTGGGCAGCGTCGGCGTGATCGGCTCGCTGGTCCTCTGGGGCATCTCTGCCACTCTGGGGCTCATGCAGAACTGGATCTACTCCGAGTCGGCGACCATGTTCCCGGACAAGCCGGGCGGCATCGCGCTGTACGCCTACGAGGGATGGAGGCGCTACTTCTCGCTGTTCGGTCCGATCGCCGCGTTCGGGTACTGGATCGGCTGGTCGGTCGTGCTGTCGATCTTCGGCAACCTCATCGGCGGCCTGATCACCGCCGAGTGGTTCCCCAACGCCAAGTTCGGCGGCACCTCGCCGGGGTACTTCAGCACCGGGCCGGTCAACATCGGCCTGCCGCAGCTCATCGGCATCGGGCTGGTCGTCCTGGTCTGGCTCTTCAACATCTTCGGCGTGCGCCCGTCGCTGCTGCTCGGCTACGTGACCGGCGCCCTGCTGATGATCCCGCTCGCGGTGTTCATCGTGGTGCCGTACCTGAGCGGGGACTGGCACAGCTCCAACGTCCACTACACGGCCGTCCCGGGCTACAACGGCTTCACGGTGGCCATGGTCTGGTTGTTCATCATGTGCTGGTCGGCCTATGGCATCGAGGTGTGCGCCAGCTTCGCGCCCGAGTACCACGACACCAAGCGAGACACCGCGCTGGCGCTTCGCACAGCGGCCTCGTTCTCGCTGCTGGTCTATGTGCTGCTTCCCCTGGGGCTTGGCGGAGTGACCGGCGCGCCGGACGCGTCGATCGCGTACGGCCCCTTCTACGTCGAGGCGTTCAAGAACATCGTCGGGTCGGGCTTCGGCAGCGTCGCGCTGGTCCTGCTGATCGCCAGCCTGATCCTGTCGATGAACTCGGCCACCGCCGACGGGGGCCGGGCGCTGTACGGCATCGCCAGGGACGGCATGACGGTCAAGCAGCTCTACCACCTGAACCGGTTCCACGTGCCGGCGCGGGCGATGACCGTCGACATGGTGGTCAACGTCGGCCTGCTCCTGTTCGTCGCCAACAACCTGGCGATCCTCTACATGTCGAACATCGGCTACGTGTTCTGCCACGTGCTGGCGCTCTCGGCCTTCCTGCTGCTGCGCAAGGACCGGCCCAACTGGCCGAGGCCGATCAAGGTGGGGCCCGTCTGGGTCGTCCTGGCCGGCGTGTTCTTCGCGGCCAACCTGCTGTTCGTGATCTTCGGGGTCACCCAGCAGAGTCTGGCGGCGCTGCTGGGCGGCTACAAGTTCGGCGGCTACCCGTTCTACCTGGGCATCGGCGTCCTGGTCCTGTCCGTGCTGCTGTACTTCTACCGGCGGGTGGTGCAGGACAAGCAGCCGATCACCTTCCGTGACGCGGACGCGCCCACGACGCCGACCGCCGAGCAGCTGGCGCTGCTCCAGGCCGAGGGGGCCTCGCCCGCAACGCCCTGACCCGCGGCTGATCGTGACGCGGCTGGTCGGCTGACCAGCATGGCGGCCACCGTCGACGACCCGGCGGTGGCCGCTCCGCGTCGCGGGGCGGCGCCCGCCGGTCTCAGCCGGACGACTTGCGGTGCAGGCGGTAGTGGAGCACCAGGAACGGGAAGCCGAAGACCCAGAAGGCGTGCTCGGCACGGAGCTCGCCGTCCTCGATGTGGACGTCGAGCTGCTCCGCGAAGCCCTGGACGGCCAGCGTGGTCAGCTCCCGTGTGGCCGGATCGATGTAGGTCAGGTAGTGGCCGGCCTGGTCCAGCTCGCCGCGGCTGCTGAGCACCAGGCCGCCGCCGGAGCGGGCGTGCGGCACCAGCGTGGCCGTGAAGCTCGCCTGCGGCAGCGGGAACCCGACGCTGACGTAGCCGCGCCCCTGGTGGCGGTAGGT
>JAEHDK010000266.1 GCA_016880465.1 Micromonosporaceae bacterium | reverse complement strand
TCGACTTCCTCGCCGGTCACCCCGACTTCGTCGCACCCGCCACGTGATCTCCCGCCGAGGCGCGCGATCCCGGCGTACTCGGTAAAGTGTCCAGTGGACTGGGAGGCGGTCGGGGGAGGATGGCCAGGACAGACCAGCCCGCGGCCGAGGCAGGTGTGGCTGGGCACGGGGGAACGACGGACGAGCCACCCACTAGTGACCTGACCTGGGCGGCGGGTCCGGTCGCGCCCGCACTGCCCGAGCCGCGCCCGGTGACGCCGCCTGATCACGATACGCCGAGGCTCCCCGGCGGGGAAGGCGGCCCGGTGGCCCAGGAGCCAGACGCCGATGCGCCGATGTCCGGTGCGCCCGTACCGCACGTTCCCGGGCCGGCCGGGGCCGAGCCCGATGCCGGCCTCCCGGCGGCTCCGGGGGCCGGCGAACCGCCAGCGAGCCCGCCGCGGCACCGGGGCCGGCACAGCGGGTCCAGCCCGCGCTGGGCGCGGGCGCTCGTCGCTGTGGGCGCGCTGCTGATCCTCTTGTCGGCGGGGACGGTCTCGGTTATCAACGTGCTCGCCCGCCGGTACGAGAACTCGGTCACGCACGACGAGCTGCTCAGCCCGGACAGCCGGGAGGATACCGACTCGGGCCTGGGCCGTTCGGTCCGGGGGCCGTTGAACTACCTGCTGATCGGCTCCGACTTCAAGCCGCGTGCCCCGCAGGACGGCCAGCGCTCCGACACGATCATCATCCTGCACATACCGGCGACGCTCGACCGGGCGTACCTGGTGTCGATCCCGCGCGACCTGCGGGTGGAGATTCCGCCGTACCCGGCGGCCGGGTTCCGCGGCGACGAGACGAAGATCAACGCGGCCTTCCAGCACGGCGGCGGTGGACGGGGCGGCGCGCAGCTCGTCGCCGAGACGCTGACGCGGCTCGTGGGCATCAGGTTCAACGGCGCGGCGATCATCAACTTCGAGGGCTTCAAGCGGGCCGTGGACGTGCTCGGCGGCGTCTTCCTGTGCGTCGACCGGCGGGTCGCCTCCAACCACATGGGGTACGACAAGAACGGCAACCTGCTGGAGCTGTACGCCGACGAGGAGGGCCGGATCCAGGGCCTACCGGAGGGCGGCCAGCCGGTCACGTACGAGGAGGGCTGCCGGCGGATGTCCGGTGTGCTCGCGCTCGACTACTCCCGGATCCGGTACGGCCTGCCGCGCGGCGACTACGACCGGCAGGCCCACCAGCAGCAGTTCCTGCGCGCGGTGCTGGCCGAGGGCCTGAGCCAGGGGATCGCCACCAACCCGGTGAAGTTCGACCAGTTCCTGCGCGCGGTCGGCTCGGCGCTGACCGTCGACACGGGCGACGACCGGCTGGCCGACCTGATCTTCGGGCTGCGCCACGTGACGCCCCGGACGCTCGTTGGAGTGGCGGTGCCGTCGTACCCGGAGATGATCGGCGGCGTGTCGTACATCCTGCCGGAAGCGCTTGCCGGCTCGCTCTACAAGGCGGTCCGGGAGGACCATCTCGATGCCTGGACGGTGGAGAACCCGAGCTGGGTCAACCACCTATAGGCCGGGCTCAGCGTCGGAAAGTCGACGCAGGGTCGGTCTGAAGACCGACCCTGATCGTGGTGGGGAAGGAGGGAGTTGAACCCTCACGCCCTTTCGGGCACACGGACCTGAACCGTGCGCGTCTGCCATTCCGCCACTTCCCCGGACGCGAAGCGCAGCGGATTGCTCCGGGAGCGCTGCGGAAGCGTAACATGAGCCGGCCGATCGGTGCGCATACGGGGTGTGCGGCGGCCCGATACCATCATGTCCTCGGAACCCGAGGAGGAGCCGGTGAGTGTGCTGCAACGCTTCGAGAAGCGCCTGGAGGGCCTGGTTGAGGGGGCCTTCGCCAAGGTGTTCAAGGGGGTCGTCCACCCCGTGGAGATCCTCAACGCCATGCAGCGGGAGGCGGAGGCGCACAAGGCGATCTTGGCCGGCGGGCGCACCCTCGTCCCGAACCGCTATGTGATTGATCTCTCCCCGTACGACCATAGCCGGCTCGCTCCGTACGCGGCGGCGCTCGCCCAGGAGCTGGCGCAGTCGCAGGCCGAGTTCATCGGCGAGCAGGCCTGGACGGTCTACGGCGACGTGATTGTGGAAATCGAGCGCGGGGACGGCCTGGACACCGGCATGTTCCGGGTCACCGCCGAGGTCTACACCGGTGGCGACGTGGCGCCGGTCCAGCCGGCGTACGAGGCGCAGCCGGGCTACCCCGGATACGACCAGCACGCCGCGTACCCGGGCGCGCCGATGCAGGGCGGCCCGGCGCGCAATGCCCGACTGGTCTCCGGCGACGGCCGCACCTACCCGCTGGCGATCGGCTCGACCGTGATCGGGCGCGGCGACCAGGCGAACCTGCGGCTGCCGGACGTCGGGATATCGCGCCGGCACGCCCGGCTCGACTTCGACGGCGCTCAGGTGGTCCTCACCGACCTCGGCTCGACCAACGGCACGATGGTCAACGGCCAGCGCGTGTCCGCCGTCGCTCTCAATCCCGGCGACATGATCCAGCTCGGAACGACAACCTTGACGTTCCGCGTGGATGGCTAACTACCTTGCCTGAGCTCGTCCTCACCGTCGCCCGGTTCGGGTTCCTGGTCCTCTTGTGGATCTTCGTATTCACGGTGGTCGGGGTCATCCGCCGGGACCTGTTTGCCGGTAGCCGGGCGAGCCGGCTCGTCGCTGCGCCCCGGGGGATCGGTGGAGCGGCGGGCACCCGGCCGGCGAAGGTCAAACGCGGACGGGCCGCGCATCAGTTGCTGGTGACCGCGGGCGCGCTCGCAGGCACCCGCATCACCCTTGGCGAGGCCATGATCACGATTGGTCGCGCCGAGGACTCCACCCTGGTGATCACGGACGACTACGCCTCGGCCCGGCACGCGCGTCTCGTACCGCGTGGCGGGCAGTGGTTCGTCGAGGACCTCGGTTCGACCAACGGGACGTACCTCGATCGCGCCAAGGTCACCGGACCCACCCCCGTCCCCCTTGGCGTGCCGATCCGCATCGGCCGCACGTCTGTCGAGTTACGGCCATGACCCTCACGCTCCGCTACGCGGCACGCAGCGACCGCGGTCTCATCCGGGACGGGAACCAGGATTCCGTCTACGCCGGTCCGCGCCTGCTCGCCGTCGCCGACGGCATGGGCGGCATGGCCGCCGGTGACGTCGCCAGCAACATCGTCATAGGCGCGATGGCCCCACTCGACGAGGACGTGCCGGGGGACGCGCTCGTTGACGCGTTGCGATCCGCCGTCGAGGTAGCCAACCAGCAACTGCGCGACACGGTCGACGCCAACCCGCAACTGGAGGGGATGGGCACCACGCTGACGGCGATGCTCTTCGCCGGGACCAAGATCGGCATGGTGCACATCGGCGACTCCCGCGCGTACCTGTTGCGGTCCGGTGAGTTCTCCCAGATCACCAAGGACGACACGTACGTACAGATGCTCGTCGACGAGGGCCGCATCAGCGCCGAGGAGGCGAGCAGCCACCCGCAGCGGTCGCTGCTCACCCGCGCGCTCGACGGCCGCGACATCGACCCGGAGTACTCGGTCCGCCAGGTCCTGGCCGGCGACCGCTACCTCATCTGCTCCGACGGGCTGTCCGGAGTCGTGAGCACGGACACGATCGGCGAGACGATCCGTGAGTACAGCGATCCGGCGCAGGCGGTCGAGCGGCTGGTGGCCCTCGCCCTGCGCGGCGGCGGCCCGGACAACATCACGGTGATCGTGGCTGACGCCACCGACCAGGACATCGTCGAGGAGCAACCGGTCGTCGGCGGCGCGGCTGCCCGCGACCGCGGGATGGCGAGCTCGACCGACGAGTCCACCCCGGCTTCGCGTGCGTCCGCGGCCCTCGGCGCCCCCCGGCCCGCCACGCCGGACGGCGATGCGAGCGCCAACGGCGGCGCCGGGCGCTCGGCCGACGACGACCTCGAGCGGCCGCGCCGCCATCCGGTGCGTACGGGCATCCTGCTGGTCGTCCTGTTGGCGATCTTCGGCGGCGGCATCTGGTACGGCTGGTGGTACACCCAGCGGCAGTACTACGTGGGCGTCACGCCGGACGGCAACGTGGCGGTCTTCCAGGGCGTACCGGGGGAGATCGCCGGACTGCGGCTGTCCTCGGTCTACGAGACGAGCTCGACCCGGATCGAGGATCTCACCAAGGTCACCCAGGACACGGTCCGGCAGGGCATCCAGGCCGACAACAAGGACGACGCCCGGCACAAGCTGGCGGAGCTGACGAGCAACGACGCGGACAACCCGCACAAGCTGCCGCTGTGTGCCAGCCCGAGCCCGACGCCCGAGCCGTCGTCGTCGCCGACCCTGCAGGTGGCACCGTCCGTCACGCCGACCGTGACGACGCCCACCGCCGGGAGCCCGAACGGCCTGCCGAGCGTCGAAGCTACGGTGCCCACCGGGTTGCCGACGACCTCACCCAGCTGCCGGGACAACTGACCGGACGACGACCAGACGGATTGTGACGTGACCGCCCCAGCCGCAGCTTCGGCCCCGCCGCCCACCGGTGCGGCGGCGATGGCGCGGGGGCGCCGGCAGCCGACCCGGCGCAACGCCGAGCTCGTCCTGCTGCTGTTCGCGATGGGGTTGGTCGCGGCGTACGCGGCCGCGGTCGAGGCGAACATGCTGGACCGCGTCACGCCCGACTTCTGGGTGCCGACGGCCATCATCGGCAGCTTCTTCATCGCGCTGCACATCCTCGTCCGGTTCCGGGCGCCGTACGCCGACCCGGTCCTCGTACCGGCAGTGGCGCTGCTGAACGGCCTCGGCGTGGCGTTCCTGCGCCGGCTGGACCTCGCCGACGCGGATCCGGCCCAGCGGGCCGACTTCCCGGTCTTCGCCGGGGTCGGCGGCCGGCAGCTGGCCTGGACGCTCGCCGCGCTCGTGGCGGCCGCCGCGCTGCTGGTGTTCGTGAAGGACCACCGGTCGGTATCGCGGTACGCGTACACGCTGATGGTCACCGGCATCGTGCTCGTCATCCTGCCGGCCGCACTGCCACGCCAGTACTCCGAGGTCAACGGCGCGAAGCTGTGGATCCTGGTCGGCGGCTTCTCGATCCAGCCGGGCGAGTTCGCCAAGCTGGCGCTGCTCTCGTTCTTCGCGTACTACCTGGTCCGCAAGCGCGAGGTGCTGTCGCTAGCGAGCCGGCGGGTGCTCGGCATCGACTTCCCCCGCGGGCGGGACCTCGGGCCGGTCCTCGTCGTGTGGCTGATCAGTCTCGTCGTTCTGGTGTTCGAGAAGGACCTCGGCACCTCGCTGCTGTACTTCGGCATGTTCGTGATGACGCTGTACGTCGCCACCGAACGGGTCAGTTGGCTGATCATCGGCCTGCTGCTCTTCTTCGGCGGCGCCGGTCTCGCCTACTCGCTCGGCGCGAGCGTGGGCGGCCCCTTCACGAGCTTCTACGAGCGCGTCGGCACCTGGCTGGACCCGTTCGGCGACCCGTACGGCAAGGGGTACCAGCTGTCCCAGTCGCTGCTCGGCCTGGGCACCGGCGGCATGTTCGGCACCGGGCCCGGTGCCGGCCAGCCGACCCAGGTCCCCGAGGTGCACAACGACTTCATCTTCGCCGGGATGGGCGAGGAAATCGGGCTGTTCGGGCTGACCGCGCTGCTGGTGGTCTACCTGCTGATCATCGAGCGCGGCCTGCGCGCCGGGCTCGCGGTCCGGGACTCGTTCGGCAAGCTGCTGGCCGGCGGGCTCGCCTTCACGCTCGGCTTGCAGGTCTTCGTGATCGTCGGCGGAGTGAGCAAGCTGATCCCGCTGACCGGCCAGACCACCCCGTTCCTGTCCGCCGGCGGCTCGTCGCTGATCGCGAACTGGTTGCTCATCGCGATGCTGCTGCGCATCTCCGACGCGGCGCGGCGACCGGCCACGGGGGCGAGTCCGCTCACCCGTACCACTCCCACGGCCGCCGCGGCGGCCCCCCTGCAGCTACGCGAGCTCCCGACGGAGGTTGTCCAGTGACCAGCGGCCGCGAACGAGAGGCAGCGCGGTGAACGCACCGCTCCGCCGCGTGGGCATCGTGGTGATGATCCTGTTCGGCCTGCTCTTCGCCAACCTCAACTGGGTACAGGGGTACCGGGCGAACTCGTACCGGACCAATGACCTCAACGGCCGGGTGCAGGTCGCCGAGTACGAGCGGCCGCGCGGGAAGATCGTCGTCGGCGGTACCCCGGTCGCCACCAGCGAGGCGACGACCGACGAGCTCAAGTACCTGCGGACGTACGCCGGCGGCGCGACCTATGCCCATGTCGTCGGCGTGAAGCCGGTCAACGGCGCGGCGACCGGCATCGAGAAGCTCAACAACGACTTCCTCGCGGGTACCGACGACCGGCTCGTCGGTGACCGGATCCGGGACATGTTCACCGGCAGGACCACGGCGGGTGGCAACGTCGAGCTGACGCTGTCCAAGGCGGCCCAGGAGGCGGCCGTCGCGGAGCTCGCCGCCAACAAGAAGGCCACGGCGGGTGCGGTCGTCGCGCTCGATCCGGGCACCGGCGCGATCCTCGCGATGGCGTCGGCGCCGAGCTTCGACCCGGGGCCGCTGGTCAGCCACGACACGGCGGCGGCCGAGGCGGCGTACAACGTCCTCGACAAGGACCCAAGGAAGCCGCTGCTGAACCGGGCGCTCTCGGAGACCTTCCCGCCGGGCTCGACGATGAAGGTGATCACGTCCACCGCGGCCCTGCAGAAGGGCCTCGGTCCGGAGACCGTACTCACCGGCGGCGGGCAGTACGTCGCGCCGGACACCACTACCCCGATCGGCAACGCGCCGGGCGTGAACTGTCCCCAGCAGCTCACGTTGAAGCAGGCGCTCACGATCTCCTGCAACACCGCGTTCGCCCGGCTCGGCGTCGAGCAGTTGGGCGTCGACGCGCTGCGCGCGGCGGCCCGCGGGTTCGGCTTCGAGACCGAACCGAGGCTCGCCGGGGACAAGGACAACGTGTTCCGCGTCGCGGCCAGCTCGACCGGCGACATCAAGGACCCGGACGGCACCGACGACCGGCCGGCCCTGGCCCAGTCCTGCATCGGGCAGGCCAACGTACGGATGACTCCGCTGCAGGGTGCCCTGATGGCCGCCGCGATCGCGAACGACGGCCGGCAGATGAAGCCGTACCTGGTGGAGAAGCTGCAACAGCCCGACCTGACCACGATCGAGACCGCCGAGCCGACCGAGCTGCGCCAGTCGGTCAGCCCGCAGATCGCGGCGACCCTGCAGGACATGATGGTCAGCGTCGTGACGAACGGTACGGGGCGGAATGCCCGGATCGACGGGTTCCGCGTCGGCGGGAAGACCGGAACGGCACAAGCCGGGGATTCCGGTGACGATCACGGCTGGTTCATTGGGTTCGTCATGAAGGGTGCCGAGCCCATCGCCGCGGTCGCGGTCCTGCTGGAGCACGCCGGCACGGGTGGCAGCGCGGACGCGGCCCGGATCGGCGGACAGGTGATGAAGGCGATCATCGCCGAGCGGGGGCTCAGATGAGCGTGAGGAGCCGACCATGCTAAGCCCGGGCGTCCTGCTCGGCGGCCGGTACCACCTCGACGAGCGCATCGCCGGCGGCGGGATGGGCGACGTCTGGCGCGGTACCGACGAGGTGCTCGGCCGTACCGTCGCCGTCAAGGTGCTGCTGCCCGCGCTGCTGGAGGAGCCCGGCTTCGTCGAGCGCTTCCGCGCCGAGGCGCGCACGATGGCCACGATCAACCACCCCGGCGTCGTGGACATCTACGACTACGGCTCGGACCAGTCGATCATGTACCTGGTCATGGAGTACGTGGAAGGCGACGCGCTGTCCCGCACGCTCGGTCGGGTGGGCCGGCTCACCCCGGCCCGGACGATGGCGCTCGTCGCGCAGGCCGCCGAGGCGCTGCAGGCCGCGCACGACAAGGGCATCGTGCACCGCGACGTGAAGCCGGGCAACCTGCTGGTCCGGCCGAACGGAACGCTGGTGCTGACCGACTTCGGCATCGCGCGCTCGGCGATGGCCGCACAGCTCACGGCCGCCGGATCGGTCCTCGGTACGGCGTCCTACCTGTCCCCGGAGCAGGCGGCCGGCAGCACCGCCACGCCGGCGTCCGACGTGTACTCGCTCGGCGTCGTCGCGTACCAGTGCCTCGCCGGCCACCGCCCGTTCGAAGGCGAGAGCCCGCTCGAGATCGCCATGAAGCACGTACGGGAGGTGCCGCGGGCTCTTCCGGCCGATATCCCACCGGTGGTGCGGGCGATCGTCGAGCGGGCGATGTCCAAGGACCCCGCGACCCGCTGGCCCACCGCGGCCACGCTGGCCGCGGTCGCCCGGCAGGCCGCCGCGACGCTCGGCGCCGGCGGGCTGAGCACCGGACCGGCCGGTACCCCGATCTCCGTGCCGCCCGCCTCGATGAGCGTGACCTCGCCGCCCGTGCCGACCTCCGGCGCCCCGGTGCCCACCTCTCCCGGGCCGTCATCGCCGAGCCGGCCGCCGGTGTCTCCGGTCCCGGCGCCGCCGGGTGCCGCCACGCGGGC
>JAEHDK010000265.1 GCA_016880465.1 Micromonosporaceae bacterium | reverse complement strand
CAACCCCATAGGGACCTGAGGAGAACTGGTGCCCCTCCCGTCACTGAGCCCCGAGCAGCGTGCCGCCGCGCTGGAGAAGGCGGCCGAGATTCGCAAGGCCCGGGCCGAACTGAAAGAACAGCTTAAAAAGGGTGAAACTACCCTCTCCGCCGTCCTCGACCGTGCCGAGACGGACGACGTCGTCGGCAAGCTCAAGGTCTCGGCGGTGCTCCAGGCGCTACCCGGCATCGGCAAGATCCGGGCAACGCAGATCATGGAAAAGCTGAAGATCGCCGACAGCAGGCGGTTGCGCGGCCTCGGCGACCAACAGCGGAAGGCGCTGCTTGGCGAGTTCTCTGCGAGCAAATAATGCGGGCAGGGTAGAAACAAGCAGTGACCAACGAGGAAGCGCGCCCGGCGGCCCGGCTCACGGTCCTGTCCGGCCCCTCCGGGGTGGGCAAGGACAGCGTGATCGAGCTGATCCGGGCGCGCTCGCCGTGGGTCTGGCTCTCGGTGTCGGTGACCACCCGGCCCCGGCGGGAGTACGAGGTGGACGGCGTCCACTACCACTTCGTCGACCGCGCCGAGTTCGCCGACCTGGTCGACCGCGGCCAGTTGCTCGAGTGGGCGGAGTTCGCCGGCAACCTCTACGGCACCCCGCGCGGCCCGGTCGAGCAGCGGCTCCGCGCCGGCGTACCCGCGCTTCTCAAGATCGATCTACAGGGCGCCCGCCAGGTCCGGCAGGCGATGTCCGAGGCATTCCTCGTCTTCCTCGCGCCGCCGAGCTGGGAAGAGCTCAAGCGCCGGCTGATCGGCCGGGGCACCGACGACCCCGAGACGGTCCGGGCCCGGCTGGAGCACGCCCGCGCGGAGCTGGCGGCGGAGTCCGAGTTCGATGCGACCGTCATCAACGACTCGGTCGAGCATGCGTCACACGAGTTGCTACGATTGCTCGGTTCACCCGTGATGACACCTGTCCGTCCACGACACACCTGAGGTCACTTTGTCCGGAACCGTCGCCCACCCCGAAGGAATCACGAACCCGCCGATCGACGAGCTGCTCGAGAAGACCTCGTCGAAGTACGCGCTGGTGATCTTCGCGGCCAAGCGGGCGCGCCAGATCAACGCCTACTACAGCCAGCTCGGCGAGGGCCTGCTCGAGTACGTCGGCCCCCTGGTGGAGACCACCCCCCAGGAGAAGCCGCTGTCCATCGCGCTTCGTGAGATCAACGGCGCGCTGCTGACCGCCGAGCCGGTCGACGCTGCTTGAGTCGCATCATCCTTGGCGTCGGCGGTGGCATCTCTGCCTACAAGGTCGGTGAGCTGCTCCGGCTGCTGACCGAATCCGGCCATGACGTTCAAGTGGTGCCGACGGCCGCGGCGCTCCGGTTCGTCGGCGAGGCCACCTGGGCCGCCCTCTCCGGGCGGCCGGTGGCGACCGATGTCTGGGCCGCTGCCCACGAGGTACCGCACGTGCGGCTCGGCCGGGAGGCCGACCTGGTCGTCGTTGCACCGGCCACCGCCGACCTGCTCGCCCGCGCGGCGCACGGCCTCGCCGACGATCTGCTCACCAACGCCTTGCTGACCGCCCGCTGCCCGGTCGTCTTCGCGCCCGCGATGCACACCGAGATGTGGGAGCACCCGGCCACGGCGGCCAACGTCGCGCTGCTGCGGGCGCGCGGCGCGGTCGTCCTGGAGCCGGCGGTCGGCCGGCTCGCCGGCACCGACACCGGCAAGGGCCGGCTGCCCGAGCCGGCCGAGATCTTGTTCGTCGCCCGCCGGGTCCTGGCCCGCGGCGTACTCGCCCCCGACCTTGTCGGGCGGCACGTCGTGGTCACCGCCGGCGGCACCCGCGAGCCGCTCGACCCGGTGCGGTTCCTGGGCAACCGGTCGTCCGGCAAGCAGGGGTACGCGCTGGCCCGTACGGCGGTCGCCCGCGGCGCTCGGGTCACGCTCGTCGCCGCCAACGTGGAGCTGCCCGAGCCGGCCGGTGCCGCGCTGGTCCGGGTGGGTACGACCGAGGAGCTGCGTACCGCCGTGCTGGCCGCGGCGGGCGATGCGGATGTAGTCGTGATGGCCGCCGCCCCGGCCGACTTCCGGCCGGCCGTACAGCATGCCGAAAAGATCAGGAAGGCGGCCGACGGTACCCCGCCGCAGCTGGTCCTGACCACCAACCCGGACATCGCCGCCGAGCTGGGCTCCGGCAAGGGGCCCGGCCAGCTGCTGGTCGCGTTCGCCGCGGAGACCGGCGCCGGCGCGCTGGACAACGCCCGCGCGAAGCTCGCCGCCAAGCGCGCCGACCTGATCGTGCTCAACCAGGTCGGCGTCGACCGGGTGTTCGGCGCCGACCGCAACGCGGCCACGGTGCTGGGCGCCGACGGCTCGACGACCGTCCTGGCCGAGCGGCCCAAGGAGGACCTCGCCGACGCGATCTGGGACCTCGTGCTCGCCCGTCTCGGATAGCCGCCGGTCCGGCGCGGGAGCGCGAGCCAGCCGGGATGTGGTGCTCCGTCAGGAGAAGGCCGTCTATGTCTCGACTGACGCACTGAGCTGGCAGCCGCGGTTGCCGCCAGGTGACTGGCTGCTGACACCACCGGGCCCGGCGAAGACCGGCATACTTTGCCGGAGGCCGTCGAGGTTAGACTGCCGCCGAAGACGCTTACCCCTGAAGGAGTACTGTGGCACGCCGCCTGTTCACCTCTGAATCGGTCACCGAGGGCCATCCCGACAAGATCGCGGATCAGATCAGCGATGGGGTCCTCGACGCGCTCTTCGCGCAGGATCCGGGTAGCCGGGTCGCGGTGGAAACGCTGATCACCACCGGGCAGGTGCACGTCGCGGGGGAGGTCACCACCAACGCGTACGCCGACATACCGGCGATCGTGCGCGACACCATCCTGGGCATCGGGTACGACTCGTCGAAGAAGGGCTTCGACGGCGCCTCGTGCGGCGTCTCGATCTCGATCGGCTCGCAGTCCCCGGACATCGCGCAGGGCGTGGACCACGCGATCGAGCAGCGGTCCGACGGTGCGGACGACCCGCTCGACTCGCAGGGCGCCGGCGACCAGGGGATGATGTTCGGCTTCGCGTGCACCGAGACTCCGGAGCTGATGCCGCTGCCGATCGCGCTGGCGCACCGGCTCGCCCGGCGGCTGGCCACGGTCCGCAAGGACGGCACCATCCCGTACCTGCGCCCGGACGGCAAGACCCAGGTGACCATCGAGTACGACGGGTACACGCCGGTCCGGCTGCACACCGTGGTGGTGTCGTCGCAGCACGCCCCGGACGTCTCCCTTGAGTCGCTGCTCGCTCCGGACGTACGCGAGCACGTCATCGCGCCCGAGGTCGAGGGCCTGGGGCTGCAGACCGACGGGTCCCGGCTGCTGGTCAACCCGACCGGGCGCTTCGAGGTCGGCGGCCCGATGGGCGACGCCGGGCTGACCGGGCGGAAGCTCATCGTCGACACGTACGGCGGCTACGCGCGCCACGGCGGCGGCGCGTTCTCCGGCAAGGATCCGTCCAAGGTGGACCGCTCCGCGGCGTACGCCATGCGCTGGGTCGCCAAGAACGTGGTGGCGGCCGGGCTCGCCCAGCGGTGCGAGGTCCAGGTCGCGTACGCGATCGGAAAGGCGCACCCGGTGAGCCTGTTCGTCGAGACGGTCGGCACCGAGGTCGTCCCGGTCGACCGGATCGAGCAGGCGATCGCCGCGGTCTTCGACCTGCGGCCCGCGGCGATCATCCGGGATCTCGACCTGCTCCGGCCGATCTACCAGCAGACCGCGGCGTACGGGCACTTCGGCCGCGAGCTGGCGGACTTCACCTGGGAGCGCACCGACCGGGTGGCCGACCTCAAGTCGGCGGCGGGGGAATAGCACGCGGCACTCGCCGGTCGGGCCGTACCGCGTCTGATAGGACGGTGCGGTGAGCTCTGCTGCGGCACGGTCCCGCACGGCCGGCCGCCGCACCCGCGAGCCGGCCGCCGAGTTGCCGATCGCCCGCGTCGGTGTCGACGTACCGCTGCCGCACCTCGACCGCCCGTTCGACTACCTGGTGCCGGCCGAGGCGGCCGCGGCGGCGGTACCCGGGGTCCGGGTCCGGGTCCGGTTCGCCGGCCAACTCGTGGACGGGTTCGTCCTCGACCGGGTCGAGTCCTCCGCACACCCGGGCCGCCTCGCGTACCTCGATCGCGTGGTGTCGCCCGAGCGGGTCCTGACCCCGGAGGTCGCCCGGCTCGCCCGGGCGGTGGCCGACCGGTACGCCGGCACGCTCGCCGACGTCCTGCGGCTCGCGGTCCCGCCGCGCCACGCGCGCGCCGAGGCGGCGGAGT
>JAEHDK010000264.1 GCA_016880465.1 Micromonosporaceae bacterium | reverse complement strand
GCTGGCGGTCCGCGCACGGCTGGTACGCGACGTCGGCACGCTCATCACCGGGGCGACCAAGGCCGGTAAGCGGGTCGCGACCTACACGCTCGACGGGGAGGTTCGGTTCGCCACGGCGCACGACCGTGCCGCCTTCGCGGAGGAGCTCACCAACGCGGTGACCGGACTGGTCGCCAAGTACCACGACGAGAAGGCGGCCGGCGGCCGGGCGTACCGGGTCATCCTGGCCATCCACCCGTCGATCCCACTGACCGCCAGCGACGACATAAAGCCACCGAGACAGCGGCCACCGAAACAACGGCCAGCGAGGTACCGGCCAACGAGACGAAAGAGTCCTGACGTGGGCCACCACTGGGAGCAGCGCGACGAGGCAACGGTCGGAGCGAGCGTCGAGGAGGTGTGGGAGGCCATCGCCACCGGCCCGGGCATCGACTCGTGGTTCATGGGTCATCGCGAGCACGTGCACCCGGTGGTGCTCGAGCTGAACGGCAAATATCCACAGTGGACGGCCGATGGCGGTGACGCCGGACGCGATCAGGCCGCGGTACGGCCCACCGATCATGACACCAACCGGATCCCCGTAGCCGTCGAGCGAACCTACATCGGGGTCCAACTGCGGGACCGCTGGCGCGCTCAGCGGCCTCGCTCCTGCGGGCTCAGCAGTCGCAGCCGGTCGGGCAGCACTCGTCGGTGCAGCAGTTGTCGTCGCTGACGGTGAGGGTATGCATGAGGGTCACCTCCTTTCGTCGGGTGGGCACCAGGTGCCGGGGTTGGGTGGTGGGCACTCCGCCGATGGCAACCGTTCGATCATGTTGACCATCTCGGTCCGTAGGGCCGTGAGGCGGGCGATCTGGGCGTCGACATCGGCGAGTCGGCGGCGCAACAGGTCCTCTGCGGGTTCGCAGGGGCAGGTTCCGGTGTCGCGCACAGCGAGCAGGTCCCGGATGTCCGTCAGAGTCAGCCCGAGGCGCTGGGCGCCGTGGGAGCGCATCCGTCCATCGCCTCGGCGCCGTAGGTCCGGTACCCGGCGCGGGTGCTACCGGCGACACCACCGTGGCGCCGGTTGCCGAACGCGCGGTGGTGCCCGGCCCTGGCGGACCTCCAACCGCCCTCGCCCCCGCCGCCGGGGCGCCCACCGAACAGCCTGATCCGCTTGCCCGAACAGCTCTAGCTGACGCTGCGGCGATAGACCCGCACCGAGAGCGGCGCGAAGACGGCCAGTATCGCCGCGGTCCACGCGATGGCCAGCATGGTCTGCCCGGTCACGGTCTGACCCGGCACCAGGGCGCCCTGGCCGAGCATGAGTCCGCGCAGCGCGTTGGCGACAATGGTGATGGGTTGGTTTTCGGCGAAGGTTTGCAGCCAGCCGGGCATGGTCCGGGTCGGTAGGAACACGGAGCTGACCAGGGTGAACGGGAAGACGACCAGGTAGACAGCGGCTTGGATCGCTTCGGTGTTGCGTACCGCGAGGCCGAGGGTTGCCATGATCCAGGAACAGGCGTAGCCGAACGCCAGGGCCACGGCGACCCCGGCGGCCAGGCCGAAGACGTTGGCTTGCCAGCGGAAACCGAGTGCGACGCCGACGCCGAGCTGCAGCAGAAGAATGGCGGTGCTGCGGGTCAGGTCGGCCAGGGTGCGGCCGGCGAGGACAGCGGAGCGGGCCATGGGAAGGGACCGGAACCGGTCGATGACGCCGGTGGCGCGGTCGTTGTTGAGCCCGTACGCGGTGGGACCGGCGCCGAAGACCGCGGACTGGGCCAGGATGCCGGGGATCAGCCAGTTGATGTAGGCGCCCTGGGCCACCGGTGGCAGGGCGCTCTCGATAGCGCCGCCGAACACATAGAGGAACATCAGCATGAACGTGACCGGCTGGATGGTCGACAGCAGCAGCACGTCGGGCAGCCGCAGGTTGGCCAAGAGGTTGCGTCGGGTGAGCACGGCGGTGTGGGTCAGCGCGCGGCTTAACCGTCGTGGTGTGACGGCGATGATGCTCATGACGTTTCGCTCCCCTCGTGGGCGCCGGTGTCGGCGACTGCGGCGAACGGCCGACCCGGCCCGACGGTGTGGTCGGCCCCGGTCAACGTGAGGAACACATCGTCGAGGCTCGGCTTGTGCAGGCCGACGTCGGTCGGGGTGATGGCGGCCGTGTCCAGCGCCCGCAACGCTTCCCGCAGGGTGGCGACGCCGTCGGTGGCGGGAAGCACGAGAGCGCCGCGTTGCCGGTCGTAGGATGCCGGAACTGCGGTGACGTGGCGCAGGGATTCGATCGCGGCGGCGTGCTGGGTGTCGGGAATGGACAGTTCTAGCACCGCACCGCCGGTGCGGTCTTTGAGCTGCTGCGTGGTGCCTTCGCTGCCGAGCCGGCCGCGGTTGATCACGGCGATGCGGTGGGCCAGGTGGTCGGCCTCCTCCAGGTACTGGGTAGTGAGCACTACGGTGGTGCCGCCGCCGACCAGGTCGCGGATCAGCTCCCACAGCTCGCGGCGGCTGGCCGGATCAACACCGGTGGTGGGTTCGTCGAGAAACAGGACCTGCGGGCGGCCGACTAGGCAGGCAGCCAGGTCGATGCGCCGGCGCATCCCGCCGGAGTAGGTCTTGACTCGGCGGTCCGCGACATCGATCAGACCGATGCGTTCCAGCACGGTGGCGGTGCGGGTGCGCGCGTCGCGGCGGGACAGGCCGTAGAGACGGCCGACCATCTCGGTGTTCTCCCGGCCGGTCAGGTGGTTGTCGATCGCCGCGTACTGGCCGGCCAGCCCGATCCGGGCCCGCACCGCCTCGGCGTCGCGGCGCACGTCGAACCCGGCCACCCGCACCACCCCGGCATCTGCGGGCAGCAGCGTCGCCAGGATCCGGATGAGCGTGGTCTTGCCGGCGCCGTTCGGGCCGAGCAGCCCATAGATGACGCCGGCCGGGATGGTCAGGCTCAGCCCGTCGAGTGCCCGCACGTCGCGACCGAAGCGCTTGACGACACCGTCGACGGTGATTACCGGCTCCTCCACCACGACCTCCATGTGTCGCCTTCAGCAAGTACATCTTGACGTCAACATAAGCTGTAGTACACTTCAGAGTCAACTGGAAAGGCGGTCGATGGCGGCCAACACAACGACGGAGCCGGTGCGCAGATTGCCTCGCGCCGAGCGGCGCGAGCAGATCCTCGGCGCCGCGACCCGGGCGTTCGCCCGCAGCGGGTTCGCCGCCACCAGCCTGGACGACATCGCCGCCGAGGCCGGCATCACGCGGGTGATCCTGTACCGACACTTCGACTCGAAGACCGACCTGTACCAGGCCGTGTTGGACCGATTCTGCGGCGTGCTGTCGGCCAATGTGGCCGAGCCGGTGGGCGGGTTCACCGACGCCAGCATCGACGGCCTGCTGCAGGCGGCGGCGGCCGAACCGGCCGGCTTCCGGCTGCTGTTCCAGCACGCCGCCCGCGAACCGGAGTTCAAGGCCCAGGCCGAGCAGTTCCGCCGCGACATCACCCAGGCCGCCTACCTGCAAGTCTCGGCGATGCTGCCGGACCAGGCATGGGCCCGCTGGGCTGCCCAGCTCGCCCCGGCGGCGGCGATCGAGGCCGTCATCGCCTGGCTGGATGCCGGACAACCCGACCCGGACCTCGCCGCCGACCGGGTCCGGCACGTCATCGCCGGCGTCATCACCGCCGCCGCCACACAGTCCAACCTGGACTGCCTACCACCCACGCCGTAGGGACCCACCCCGTTTTCGGAGGACGCTGTGAAGGCATGTGAAACCCCTACCGCCAAAGCCGTGCGCGTGTGGGACGCGATGGCGCCCCGCTACGACAGGGAGATCGCCTTCTTCGAGAAGATCCAGTTCGGCGGCGGTCGGGAATGGGTGTGCTCCCGCGCCACCGGCCGGGTGCTGGAGGTCGCTATCGGCACCGGTCGCAACCTGGAGTTCTACCCGCCGGAGGTGACGATCACCGGTATCGAGCTGAGCCCGGCCATGCTGGCCATCGCCCGGCAGCGGGCCGCCGAACTGGGCCGAGACGTCGACCTGCGCGAAGGCGACGCGCAGGCGCTGCCGTTCGACGACGCCTCGTTCGACACCGTCGTGTGCACGCTGTCACTGTGCACGATTCCCGACCACGGCACAGCAATCGCGGAGATGGCGCGAGTACTCCTGCCGAGCGGCCAGCTACTGCTGTTGGACCACATCGGCAGCCGCTGGTGGCCGGTGTGGGCGGTGCTGCGGCTGGTCGAACGTTTCACCGCGCGCAACGGCGAGTACCTGACCCGCCGACCGCTGCCGATGCTCGCCGCAGCCGGACTCACCGTCACCGAGTCACGGCGGCTGAAACTCGGCACGGTAGAACGCGTCGCGGCAGTGAAGACCGCCTAGCACGGTCAGACGGTGACGGGATGCCCGGCCAGCCGCCATTCGACCACCCCGTCCTGCAGCCGGGTGGCGGCACGGCCGTGACCTGCCAAGAGCCGGACCGCGTCGTGGGCGAACACGCAGTACGGGCCGCGGCAGTACGCGACCACGTCGACGTCGGCAGGTAGTTCGCCGAGCCGGTCGGCGAGCTCGTCGACCGGAATGTTGACCGCGCCGGGCAGATGACCGGCCGCGTACTCGCCCGCCGGACGCACGTCCAGCACGGTGACCTGCCCGGCGGCCAACCTTCGCCGCAGCTCGTCGAGCCCGATCGACTCCGCCTCGCCGGCGCCGAGGTAGTCGTCGCGGGCGGCGGCCACGTCCGGCAGGTGTGCCGAGGCGACCCGACGGGCCCGGACGATCAGGTCCGCGACATCGTCCCCGGCCAGGCGGTAGAAGATGCGGGTGCCGTCCCGGCGGGTAGCGACAAGCCCGGCCTGCTTGAGGGTCTGCAGGTGCGCCGACGCGGTGGTCAGATTCAATCCGGCCGCCGCAGCGAGGGCGTCCACCGGCCGCTCCGCCTGGCCGAGCAGGTCGAGGAGCTCCAACCGCTTACCGCTGGCCAGGGCCTTGCCCACCCGGGCCAACTGCTCGAACAACACCGCCTTGCGAGCTACGTCACCCATACCCGCCATCCTCCAAACTTCCATGGAATAGTATCAGAGACGGGTCGAGCAGGAAGGACACAGGGACGTGGATGACCGGCAGCTAATCGCGGTGGTGGACGAGGGCTTGGGGAACAGCACCTACCTGCTCTACCTCGGCGATGGCCGGGCCCTGGCGGTCGACCCGTCCTTGGACCTGCGCGGGCTTCACCGCACGGCCCTCGAGCACCAGCTGCGGATCGAATACGCGGTCGAGACGCACCTGCACGCCGACTTCCTGTCCGGCGCCCGCCAGCTCGCCCACGACCACGGCGCGCGGATCCTTGCCTCGGCCGCCGGCCAACGCGCCTTCGATCATGTGCGGCTCGCCGACGGCGATGAGGTCGACCTCGGGGGGCTGACCCTGCGCGTCCTGGCCACCCCTGGGCATACCCCGGAGCATCTGTCCTTCCTCCTGCTGGATGGCACCAGCGAGATCGGGGTGTTCACCGGGGGGTCTTTGATCGTCGGCGCCGCCGCGCGCACCGACCTGGTCAGTCCCGACCGCACCGAGCAGCTGGCCCGCGACCAGTACGCGTCGCTGCACCGCCTGGCGACCCTCGCCGACGCGACCGCGGTCTGGCCGACCCACGGCGCGGGCTCGTTCTGTTCCGCCCCGCCCGGCGCCGCCCGTACCTCCACCATCGGTATCGAGAAGGCCAGCAACCCGCTGCTCGCCGCCCCGGACGAGGACACCTTCGTGCGCCTGCTGCGGGACAGCCTGGGCAGCTACCCGGACTACTTCGCCCGCGTCGGTGAGCTCAACCGGCAGGGCCCATGGGTCACCGGCCCGCCGCTGTTGGCATCGCTGGATTCCGCCCAGGTGCGCAGGCTGCTCGCCGGCGGCGGGTACCTGGTCGACGTGCGCCCGGTCGCCGACTACGCCGCCGGGCACATCCCCGGCTCGATCGCCATCCCGCTACGCGGCCAGTACGCTACCTGGCTCGGCTGGCTCATTCCGGCCGACGCGCCGATCGTCGTGGTCCGCAACCCCGGCCAAGACCCGGCCGACATCCTGTGGCCCGCTCTCAACATCGGGTACCCGATCGCCGGCGAACTTGACGGAGGCGTCGCGGCGTGGACGGCGGCCGGTGGACGGCTGTCCACCACCCGCCTCGTCGGTCCGTCCGAAGTGGACAGTTCGGTCGTGGTTGACGTGCGGCAGGCCAACGAGGTAGCCACCGGACACCTGCCCGGTGCGCAGCTCATCGAACTGGGCGACCTCGCCAACCACCCTCGCGAGCTCCCGGGTGGACCGGTGACGGTCATGTGCGGGCACGGCGAACGGGCCGCCACCGGCGCCAGCCTGCTCGAACGTGCCGGCCACCGCGACCTGGCCATCCTGGTCGGCGCCGCCGACGACTGGGCGAAGGCGACCGGTACCACACTGGACACCGGCCAATGACCACCACCGGCACCGCGGCTCCGCGGCTGGGGTTACGCGCCAACCTGGCCCAGTTCACCCTGCTGGTCGCGGTCAACGCCCTCGTCGGCGGGATGATCGGCCAGGAACGCACCGTTCTGCCGCTGCTGGCCGATCGGGTCTTCGCCGTCGGCGCGTTTACTGCATCGCTGATGTTCATCGTCGCGTTCGGCGTCACCAAGGCGCTGACCAACCTGGCCGCCGGCACGCTATCGGACCGGTACGGCCGCAAGCCGGTCCTCGTCGCCGGATGGCTGATCGGCCTGCCGGTGCCGCTGCTGCTGATCTGGGCACCGAACTGGGGCTGGGTCATCGCCGCCAACGTCCTGCTCGGCATCCACCAGGGACTGACGTGGTCCACCACCATCGTCATGAAAATCGACCTGGTCGGACCGCACCGCCGCGGCCTGGCCATGGGGTTCAACGAGGCCGCCGGCTACCTGGCGGTCGCCGTCACCGGCATGGCCACCGGCTGGCTCGCCGAGGCGTACGGGCTGCGCCCGGCACCGTTCCTGCTCGGTGTGGCCTTCGCAGCCCTCGGGCTCGGCCTGTCCGCCGTCTTCGTCAAGGAGACCCATCACCACGCCCGGCATGAGGCCCGCACCCACACCCCCCGCAACGGCGAGCACCACGACGGGCTGACCGGGCGGCAGATCTTCACCCTGACCAGCTTCCGCGAGCGTGCCCTGTCGGCCGCCAGCCAAGCCGGCCTCGTCAACAACCTCAACGACGGCCTAGCCTGGGGCCTGTACCCCATTCTGTTCGCCACCTCCGGCCTCGGCGTGGCCCGTATCGGCCTGCTCGTCGCGATCTACCCGGCTGTCTGGGGCGCCGGGCAAATGCTCACCGGATGGCTGTCCGACCGCTGGGGCCGCAAATGGCTCATCGCCGCCGGCATGCTGCTGCAGGCCCTGGGCATCGGCATGGTCGCCGTCGGGACTGGCTTCGAGGTCTGGGCCATCGCCGCCGTGGCGATGGGCGCCGGCACTGCGATGGTGTACCCGACCCTGCTCGCCGTGATCGGCGACGTCGCCCACCCCGCCTGGCGGGCCCGCGCGGTCGGCGTCTACCGGCTGTGGCGCGACGCGGGCTACGCCGTCGGCGCGCTGGTCGCCGGGATCACCGCGGACCTGTTCGGCCTACGCGCCGCGATCTGGCTGGTCGCCGCGATCACCGCCGCCTCCGGCCTCATCGTCGCGGCGCGCATGTACGAAACCCACGACGCTGGCATGTCGACACCCGAACTCGTACCACTGGAGAAGGGCAGGACATCCATCCCGGGCTGACGGCTCAGATCGGCGCCGATACCCCGTGGCCCAAGTCTCGCCACGCTCGTGGCGGCCAGAATGCCGTCACCGGGACTCGTGGTCGAAGCCGCGGATAAAGACGCCCGCCGCGACGGTACGCCACTTGTGGCTCGAGAATCGCCTCGACCGTCGCCATCGCCCGGCACCGGTCACGCAGAGCCGGTACCTCGGGTAGGGACCGCGCCATGTCGTACACCGTCATGGCATCGAGCAAGACATGTCGACCCGGAGTCCGCTCGCTCGGAATGATCGGGCCTACTCCCCGGCGTACGCCGGTCAATGACCATTGTGCCGCGGGAGCGGTGAGCGGCATTCTAGTGGCGTGGCGAACGCCGGCAGCCGGTGGCCGTTCACCGGCCGCGCATCGCTGCTCGCCGACATCGAGTCGGCGCTGGCCGGCGATCGAACCGTTGCCGTGCTGCTGCACGGGCCGGCCGGTGTTGGCAAGACACGGCTCGGCGAGGAGTGTGCCGATCGTGCCGCCGCAGCCGGCCGCCCAGTGGTCCGCGTCGTCGCCAGCCGGGCGTTGTCACAGATCCCGTTCGGCGCCTTGGTGGCGCTGCTGACGTCGGCCAACGCAGATCTTGGCGCCCCCGCCAGGGACTTCGTCGGCCTGTTCGCAACCGCACGGCGCGCCGTGGCCGCGCTCGCCGAGGGGCAGCGGTTGATCCTCTTCATCGACGACCTGCCGGCGCTTGACCCGTTGTCGGTGGCGCTCGTGGCGCAGCTGGTACAGGTCGGCGACGTTGTGCTGATGGCGACGGTCCGTGACGGCGAGGCCGTACCAGATGCCATTGTCGGACTGTGGAGCGGAGACCGGGCGTTCCGGATCGACGTGCCGTTCCTGCGCCGCGGGGAGTGTCTCGCGCTGCTGGCCGCGGCGCTCAACGCCCCGGTCGGTGCGCGGTGCGGGGCCGATCTGCATCGAGCGAGCGGCGGCAACATCCTGTACCTGCGTGAGCTGACGCTGGGTGCTCGGCTGGACGGCTCGCTGGCGCTGGTGGCAGGCGTCTGGCGGCTGGTGCGGCCGCCAGCCGGCACCGTGGCGCTGCGTGATCTGCTCGCGAGCCGGCTACGCATGGTGGTGGATCCGGACGAGCAGGCGGTCCTGGAGCGGCTGGCCCTGTGCCAGTCGCTCGCCACGGATGAGATGCCCACCGACGCGGACCGCGCCGCTCTTGCCCGGCTGGATGAGACCGGCCTGGTGCGGCTCACCGAGACCGACGGGCGGCTCTTCGCGGAGCTGTCGCATCCCCAGTACGCACCGGTCGTGCGCGGTGGGCTGTCCCGGCTGCGCGCAACCAACATATTGCTGGCGCAGGCGGCGTTGGTCGAGAAGCGGCCCAGCGGCCCAGTGGACGCGCTCCGGGTGGCCTCGTGGCGGTTGGCGGCGACTGGTACGGCCGACCCGGTACTGCTGCTGCGCGCCGCGCGACTGGCCCGCATCGGGCATGACTTCCCGGCGGTACATCGGCTGGCCGGGGCGGCGGCCGAGGCGGCCGAGGCGATGGACGGCGGGTCGGAGCTGCTGTTGCTGTTGGGTGAGGCGCAGCGTGAGCTCGGGCGTCCGGAGGACGCACTGTCCACGCTGGATCGTGCCGCCCGGCTGAGCACACCGGATGCGGTGGCCGCGCAGATCGCGACCGTGCGCGCCGCGACGCTGGCCTACCAGCGGGAGCAGCCGGACGACGCGTTGGCGGTGCTCCGCGAGGCGCGTCACGCCGCCCCGGACCACGCGGCCGCGCTGACGTGTGTCAGCGCGGCACTGCTCGGCAGCGCCGACCGAACCGGTGAGGCGCTGGCCGAACTCGACGGCATCGATAGAGACCGTGATCTTACCGCCGCCCAGCTCGTACCGTGGGCGGTCGCCGCGGTGCCGGCGTTGGCGGCCGCCGGACGGTCAGCCGAGGCGATCATCGCGGCGGACGACGGCGTGGCGGCGTGGCGGTCCCTCGGCCGGGGCGGGTTGTTGCATGGCAGCGCGCCGCTGATGGTCCAGGCCGTCGCGCTCATGGAAGCCGGCCGGATCGACGAGGGGGTAGCGGTCGCCCGGCAGGCGTTGAGCCAGGCGCTCGATGACGGGCTGGACCGGGCAGTGTGTTCGGCCGGGTGGCGGCTTGCTCGAGCGCTACTGCTGGCCGGGCGACCGCGCGGTGCCGCTCGGTGGTGCCGGGACGTCGTCAGCGGAGCGCGGGCGTACGGGCTGGCCAGCCACCTGCCGCTGGGCCTGTGCGGCCTGACGATCGCGTTGGCTTGGACCGGCGATGCAGACGCCGCACGGGCCGCGTGGGACCAGATGCCACGAGCCTCCGGCTCGGCCGACACGTGGCGGGTCACCGCCGAGGCGTGGCTGTCGGCGGTCGAGGGCAATGCCCGGGCCGCGGTAGGGCTGCTCGAAGCAGGTGCGACGGAGGCGGCCCGCCGGGGCCAGATCGCGGGTGCCGCAGCGCTGATGCACGACATCGCCCGGATGGGTTATGCCGCCCAGGTGGTCGATGACCTGGCCGATCTGGCTCGGCGCTGCGACAGCCCGCTCGTGGCCGCGCGTGCGGCGCACGCCGCGGCCGATGCGGCGCGTGACGTCTCCGCACTGGCCACGACCGCCGACACATTCGAGCAGATGGGCGCGGCCCTGTTCGCCGCGGAAGCAGCCGCCACCGCGGCACAGATCGCCCGCACCGCGGGCGCGGCCCGGCAGGCCGCCGCAATGCTGACCCGGGCGACCGCGTTGGCCAGGCGGTGTGAGGGTGCGCGTACGCCGGCGCTCGTCCTCGTCGACAGCGTCGAGCCGTTGACCTCACGGGAGCGGGAGATCGCTGTCCTGGCGGCGAACGGGATGCCCAGCAGGGAGATCGCCGAGCGGCTGGTGTTGTCCGTCCGGACCGTCAACAACCATCTGCAGGCCGGTTACGGCAAGCTCGGCGTCAGCAGCCGGGCCGAGTTGCGGACCGCCCTCCAGCTGGCTGGCTGACCGGGTCAGCGCTACCGCGCCCGTCATCGTCGGCCGCGGCGTCGGCATCGTCGGCCGCGGCGTCGGGGTGTTTGTCGACGATCGACGCGCGCAGCGCTTCCAGCCGCCGGCCGACCCCGGCGACGGCTGCCGGCGCGGCCCCGAGATCGCGCAGTGCCTCCGCGAGGTGGGAGACGAGCCGGTCGAACGCGGCACCCGTGATCCGCCGGCCGGCGTGGGCGTCGGCCATATCCCGGCCGTTGAACAGGTCCGGCCCGCCGAGCGCGGCGGTGAGGAACGCCTGCTGATGCGCACGCAGCCGGGTCATGTCGACATCGGCGAACCACGGCGCGAGCGTCGAGTCGGCCAGCACTCGCCGGTAGAACAGGGTCACGGCAGTCCTGAGCATCGCCGCGCCACCGATCTCGTCGTACAGCATGACCCTGGCACCTCCCGCCGTCGGGCCGAACCGGCACTGCAAGCACACCACACCAGGGCCACGCCGTCGTCGGTCGACCGGGGTCAGCATCCGCCGCACGAACCGTCCGGGCAAGTAACGGTGCACCGGTGGACACCCGCGCCGGACCAGCTGAGGTCCTCCGGTGTCACGCCGGCTCGGCTGTGGTCGGCGGACGCCGACGCGGGCCCCAGGTCGCTTCCCCAGTCGCGCGCCCAGCCATGGTTGTAACGGCCGCGCAGCACGCTGACGAACGCCTCGACCCCGGTTCTGTCCACTCTGGACAGAAGCTGGATGCGACCCCAGGCGGTCAGGGCGACACCGTCGGCGAGCTGGGGGTACGGTGCGACGACGACATCCCGCGGATACCGCCGGGCGATGCCGGCCAGCAACTCGACCTCTGCCACCGATGTCGACGGCGCGTACCGCACCACCACATGGCCGTGTTCGAGCGCGTGTACGGCGAGCTCGTCGGGGACCGCCTCCCCGTAGACGCCCGGCGCGATCGTCCAGGCCAGGTGCGGCCCCGAGGTCGGCGGCACTGAGTTGTACTCCGCGTGTGGCGCGCCGAGCCGGGCAAGGTGTGGACTTGGCAGCGTGGGCACCTCGGCGCCGGGCAAGGCCAGCGCGGTCGCTGGCGGCAGACCGGTGGCCGACGATCCCGCGACCTGGGTGCGCAGCGCCGGCAGCCACTGGTGCGCGGTCGCCGTCCCAACGGGTACGGCCAACGCCACCGTGAGTACGCCCCACAGCAACCGCTGCCGGCGGCCGGGGATCTCGTTGAGCTGTGGTTCGGACATCATGCCTCCTGGCGAACGATGCGGCGCTGGCGGCGCCAGACGAGTACGACACTGGCCACCGGCAGCAGCAGCACCAGCGTGAGACCGAGCGCCTCCCAGAACGCCGCGTGTGCGGGCGACGCATGGATCAGGCTCAAGGCGACCCAGCCGGACATCATCGCCGTGGCGGGTAGCCAGAGGTTGAGGAAGAGGTACGTCAGCAGACCCACGCCGGTCAGGTAGACCAGCGCGAACCAGGGCGCGACGCGTCGGTCTTGGGGGTGGGCGCCGGCCAGCGCCGCGGCCTGCTGTGGGGTCAGCGTGAACAGCCGGGACCGCAGGTAGAGCCGGGTGACCCGGTTGAGGTCCCGACAGCCCAGCGCGGTCAGCAACACGAAGTAGAGGTCGGTGCGCAGGAACACCAGGCACTGGTAGAGGATCGCCACGACCTGTACCACGACGATCGCGGCGAGCAGGCGACCGGCCAGCGTTGGCGGCCCGGCGATCCGGCCGGCCAGGCACCCGGCGAGGACGACGACGTCGAAGGCCAGCCCGGCCAGCAGCGGTCCGAACCGGCGACGCCTGGGCAGCCCCCACAACTGGGACAGGTCGGTCTCGAAGACGACGATGAATGCGCGCCGCCCGATCGAGAACCGGCCCGCCACGCCTTCGGCCCGTGCCGCCAGCCAGTGGAAGAACTCATGCCCTCCCGCCAGCAGGATGCCAGCGGCCGCGAACCCGGTCACGCACAGCGCCGGGTCGGGGTAGAACATCCAATCCTCGAAGCTGGGCCGGTACTGCGGACGGCCGACGAAGACGGCCACGACGAAGGCGAGTGCCCCTAGGTAGGCAAGCCAGCCCGGCCAGGAGAACAGCGGCCGTACCCGCTCCGGGCGCAGCGCCGCCCACCAGCGGGGCTGCCGCCCGGCCGTGCCGTCGCGCAGCGGCAGCCCGTCCAGCTCGCTGACGAGGTCGCACTGGACGAGGGTGTCGACGAAGTCCGCCACGTCGACCGGCGTACCGGCCCTGGCCGACACGGTTCTGGTCACTTCGCCCACCGTGCGCCCGAGCCGCAGCTGGTCGAGAACCCAGACAGCCACCTCCGGCACGGTGATGAACATCGCGGTGGCCGGATCGCCGACGACGTAGTCGTCGCCGTCGCGGACGATGGACAGCTCCGGCAGGCCGACCCGGGTGTCCGGGCCGATCATCGACCCGGCCGGCGTAACGCCGGTCATGCTGGCACCTCCGTCCGACGGGCATGGCCGCCCGGCGCGCGATCCGCGGCGAGGTCGCCGCATACCGGGCAGTCGGCGCGGCGCTCCCAGGCCACCTCCAGCTCGCTGAGGCCGGTCACCACGTCGATCAGCCAGCTGCGGCCGGCCGCGACGGGCGGCGCGAAGCCGGTCAGGTACCGCAGCGCCTCCAACCCGACAAAGCCGGCGACCACTGAGGCCATCGGGCCGATGGTCCGGTTGGTGCGCCAGCGGCGCAGGCCACCGTCGTCGCCGTCCGCGGCGGTCGTACCTTCGGGCCCGAGGCCGGCGACGTCCCGGCAGACCAGACAGCCGCTGCGCCCCGGCCAGATCGACCAGTACACCAGGCGGGTAACGGTCATCCCGCCGCCGATCCATGGCACGCCCGCGTTGACGCACGCCTCGTTGACCCAGTACCGCGACGCCATCGGCTGGTCGATCCCGCACACCACCAGATCGGCGCCGTCGATGAGCGGCGCGATGTCGTCGACGCCGTGGACGCGCCGGTCGACGGCATCGACCTTGATCGTGCTGTTCGCGGCCCGGGCCCGCGCCACCGCACGCCCCACCTTGGGTTCGCCGACGTCG
>JAEHDK010000263.1 GCA_016880465.1 Micromonosporaceae bacterium | reverse complement strand
GTCGGCCAGCGCGGTCGCGTCGAACGCGTAGACGCCCGCGTTGATCTCGCGGATCCGGCGCTGCTCGGTGGCGGCGTCCCGGTCCTCGACGATGCCGGCCAGTTCGCCGCCGGGCGTACGCAGGATGCGGCCGAGCCCGGTCGGGTCCGCGACCTCGGCGGTGAGGACCGACGCCGCCGCCCCGGCGGCCTCGTGGGCCGCGACCAGCGCCGCCACGGTGCCGGGCCGGATCAGTGGCACGTCGCCGTTGAGGACCACGACCGTACCGCTGGCGTCCGGCACCTCGGCCAGCGCGATCCGGACCGCGTGCCCGGTACCCCGCTGGTCTGTCTGGTGGACCGGCGTGGCGTCCGGCGCGACGGCGGCCAGGTGCTCCCTGACCGCAGCCGCACCGTGCCCGACCACGACGAGCGTCCGCGCGGCGCGCAGCGGTGCGGCGGCGGCGAGCACGTGACCCAGCAGGCTCCGGCCCAGCAGCGGGTGCAGCACCTTGGGCAGCGCCGACTTCATCCGCTGACCCTCGCCGGCGGCGAGGACGATCACGGTCCGGGGTCGGGCGTCAGTCACGCGAGCACTCCGTCCTGCCGGGACACATCCGATAAGCACCTGCTCGGCCGCTAGGACTCGAACCTAGAACATTCCCTCCAAAGGGGAAGGTGTTGCCGATTACACCACGGCCGAAGGCGTGCCGACCCAGCCTACCGAAACATCGGTGAACAGTGCCCGAGGGCAGTCCCGTGCGGCCCGAAGTAACGGTAACGTAAGCGTAACCGCGGGAGCCTGGCCGCGCCGACAGAGCCGACTGCCGACACTGCCCAATGAGGTGCCCATGACCGCCACCCTGATCGACCCGTCGACCATCCCCGCCCCCCAGCAGCCCAAGCCGCTCACCGAGGGCCGCCAGCCGCGTGGGATCCTCATTGCCCTATGGGCCTTCGTGGTCATCCCGTTCGCCGCGCTCCTCGGCGCCGTGCCGGTCGCCTGGGGCGGCTGGCTCTCCTGGACCGATCTCGCGATCGCCGCGGTGTGGTACCTGGTGTCCGGCATCGGCGTTACGGTCGGCTTCCACCGGTACCTCACCCACGGCTCGTTCAAGGCCAAGCGATGGCTGCGCGTGTCGCTCGCGGTCGCCGGCTGCTTCGCGGTCGAGGGCGCACCGACCCAGTGGGTCGCCGACCACCGGCGCCACCACGCGTTCTCCGACGCCGAGGGCGACCCGCACTCGCCGTGGCGCTACGGCGCGACCTTCTGGGGCCTCACCAAGGGCCTGGCGTACGCGCACATGGGCTGGCTGTTCCACCGCGAGATGTCCAACCGGGAGCGGTTCGCGCCGGATCTGCTGGCCGACAAGGACCTCCGCCGGATCGACCGCATCTTCGTGCTGCTGGTGGCGATCTCCCTGCTCGCCCCGGCCGCCGTCGGCGGTCTGGTCACCTGGTCCTGGGCGGGCGCATTCACCGCGTTCTTCTGGGCCGGGCTCGTCCGCGTCGCGCTCCTGCACCACGTGACGTGGTCGATCAACTCGATCTGCCACGTGGTCGGCGAGCGGCCGTTCGAGACCCGGGAGGGCGACAAGGCCACCAACTTCTGGCCGCTCGCGGTCATCTCGTTCGGCGAGAGCTGGCACAACCTGCACCACGCCGACCCGACCTGTGCCCGGCACGGGGTCAAGCGCGGGCAGGTCGACCCGTCCGCGCGCACGATCTGGCTGTTCGAGAAGCTCGGCTGGGTGTACGACGTGCGCTGGCCGAAGCCGGAGCGCATCGCGAAGCTGACGCGATAGCCCGTGACCGAGCGGATCGAGAGTGCGGGCGTCCCCCGCGCGCGGGTACGGATGTCCGCCGCGCAACGCCGGGAGCAGCTCATCGCGATCGGGCGGCAGCTGTTCGCCGAGCGCGGGTTCGACGCCACCTCGATCGAGGAGGTGGCGGCGCGCGCCAAGGTCTCCAAGCCGGTCGTCTACGAGCACTTCGGCGGCAAGGAGGGCCTCTACGCGGTCGTGGTCGACCGCGAGGTCCGCGGTCTGCTCGACCGGATCACCACCGCGCTCACCGGCGGCCACCCGCGCGAGCTGCTCGAGCAGGCCGCACTCGCCCTGCTCGACTACATCGAACAGGAGACCGACGGCTTCCGCGTGCTCGTCCGGGAGTCGCCGGTCGGTTCCGCGTCGGGCAACTTCTCCAGCGTGCTCAACGACGTCGCCCACCAGGTCGAGCACGTCCTCGGCGCCGAGTTCAAGT
Organism: Micromonosporaceae bacterium; assembly: GCA_016880465.1. Lineage (GTDB taxonomy): Bacteria > Actinomycetota > Actinomycetes > Mycobacteriales > Micromonosporaceae > EFPC-2. The sequence continues at coordinate 1,910 of JAEHDK010000263.1, read as the reverse complement.
CCCGGGGGTACGACCCGAAGCTGGCCGAGCTGTACTCGCAGTCCCTCGTCGGCATGGTGGCCCTGTGCGGGCGGTGGTGGCTGGAGGTCCGCAAGCCGCGCAAGGACACGGTCGCCGCGCATCTGGTGAACCTCGCCTGGAACGGCCTGTCCCACCTGGAGCAGCAGCCGACCGTACGGACCCGCCGCCGGCCCTAGCGTCCCGGCCCTAGCGTCCCGGGCCGGCGGGCCGGTGGACGGCGCCCGGGCGGCCCGTGCTCAGGCGAACCGGTGCAGGTCCGCCTCGTCCGGCTCGACCGGCCGGTGCGGCTGCTCCTGCTCCCGCTGCCACACATGGCCCATCGGGTCGACGCCGCCGTGCCGGTACGCCTCCTCGGCATGCCTGCGGTGCGGTGGCCCGACCTGACCGTACAGACCGGTGGTCAGCAGCACCAGGCCGATCAGGAACGACACGATGCACGTGGCCATCGTGAAGTTGAGCAGGTTGAGCGAGGTCTGCATGAGCGTCATCATCACGATGCCGGCCACCAGGAAGACGATCCCGCCCATCAGGTTGACCCTGCGGTCGAGGTTCCCGCCGACGAGGGCTCCCGCGAACACGACGGCGCCGACGAGCACGGACAGGACGGAGAACGCCAGGTTGGTCCGCAGCCCGAGCACCCAGGTGCTCTGCCGGCCGAAGAACGGGGTGTCCCAGGTGGCGGTGAGCCCGACGATGCCAAAGCCGAGGACGTACGCCCCGGCCAGGGCGGACAACGTCCGCCACAGGCCCAGCAGGCGATGGTTGATGGGCATATGCGCCATGGGGTACCTCCACCGGACAATGTCCCGCGCGGCCGCGGGACCTACCGGGGACATGCCCACATCGCCGGCATTGATGCCGGCCGCGGCGGACGGATCTGCCGTCCGTGCCGCCTGGGTCAGTGCCCGCCGTGCCGGTAGAGCTCCTCCGACGCGGCCGCCTCGACCGAACCGGACCTCCCGTACAGGCCGGCGGTGACCAGGACGAGCCCGATCACGAACGATACGATGCAGGTCGCCATCGAGAAGTTCAGCAGGTTGGAGTCGGTCCGCAGCAGCGCCATCATGGTGGCGCCGGCGAACAGGAACGCCACGCCGCCGACCAGGTTGACCTTGTGGTCGACGTTGCGGCCGAGCACCGCGGCCAGGACGAGGACCGCACCGGCCACAATGGACACCAGCGAGAACGCCAGGTTCGTCCGGAGCCCGAGCACCGACGTGTCGCTGTGCGCGAACAGGTCGGTGCCGTGGGTCTGCGCGTAGCCGGCGATCCCGAACGTCAGTACGTAGAGCCCGGCGATCGCGGCCAGGACCCGGTAGAGCGGCCGGAGGTGGTGGTTGACCGGGTAGTGAGCCATGGCCGGATTCTCGCACCCGCCGCGCGGCGGCTACGAGTCGGCCAGCCGCTCGGCAAGCGCCAGCCACTCCTCCTCGACCCGCGCCTTCTCCGCCTGCACCGCGGTCAGCTCGGCGTCCAGCGGACCGAGTCGCTGGTAGTCGGTGGCGTGTTCGGTGAGCTGGCCGTGCAACCGGTCCTCCTGGGCGGTGAGCCGCTCGACCTGGCGCTCCAACCGCTGCAGCTCCCTGCGGGCGGCGCGCACGTCGAAACGGCCGTCCCGGCCGGCCACCCCGGGCCGGCCCGCCGGCGCCGGGGCACGCTGCGGTTCCGCCGCCGCGACGCGGGACAGGTAGTCCCCGACGCCACCGGGCAGGTGGGTCAGCCGGCCGTCACCGAACATCGCGTAAACGCTGTCGGTGACCCGTTCGATGAGGTAGCGGTCGTGGCTGGCCACGACCAGCGTGCCCGGCCAAGTGTCGAGCAGGTCCTCCAGCGAGGCCAGCGTATCGGTATCGAGGTCGTTGGTCGGCTCGTCGAGCAGCAGCACGTTC
>JAEHDK010000262.1 GCA_016880465.1 Micromonosporaceae bacterium | reverse complement strand
CGGCCAGCGCCGGACCGTGCCCGGGCAGCACCGGTACCGTGCCCAGCTCGGCGAGCGTCGACAGGCTCGCCAGGTAGCCGCCGAGGTCGCCGTCCGGCCAGGCCACGACCGCCGTACCGCGGCCGAGGATGGTGTCGCCGGTGAGCACCGCCGGCTCCGTACCGGCCAGGGTGGAGACGAGGTAGCAGACCGAGTCGGCGGTGTGGCCGGGCGTCCGGATCCGCCGGATACGCAGGCCGGCGTACGGGGCGTCCAGCTTGGCGCCGGTACGGGCCAGCAAGCGGGCTAGCCCGGCCACGTGATCCGGGTGCCCGTGGGTGACGAGCACCGCCTCGACCGGCCCGTACCCGGCGACCGCCTGCAGGTGGTCGGCGTCGTCCGGACCGGGGTCCACCACCACGCAGCCGGCCGAGCCCGGAGCGCGCAGCACCCAGGTGTTCGTACCGTCGAGGGTCATCGGCCCGGGGTTGGGCGCGCGGACCAGCGTGGCCCACGACGGCAGGTCATCGGCGAGCGCCGCGGCCGGCGAGGTGACGTGCCCGGTCATGGCTGCGATCGTACGACCACCGCGGCGTCAGGAGATCTCGACGATCGCCTCCACCTCGACCGGTACCCCGCGGGGCAGCGCGGCGACGCCGACGGCGCTGCGGGCGTGCCGGCCCGCCTCACCGAAGACGGCGCCGAACAGCTCGGACGCGCCGTTGACCACCTCGGGCTGGTCGCCGAAGCCGGGGGCCGAGGCCACGAACCCGACCACTTTGACGATCTTGACGACCCGGGTCAGCCCGACGAGTGCGTCGATGGCCGCCAGCGCGCTGAGCGCACACCGGGCCGCGAGCTGCTTCGCCGCGTCCGTCGAGATCTCGGCGCCCACCAGCCCGGTGGCGAGGATCTTGCCGTCGGCGATCGGCACCTGGCCGGAGACGTACACGTGGCTGCCGCTCTGCACCGCTGGCACGTAGGCGGCGACCGGCGGGGTGACCGGCGGCAGCGTGAGGCCCAGCGCGGCCAGCCGGGCGTACGGGTCGGTGCCGGTCAGTGGTTCCGTCGCCTCGCTGCCCTCGATCACTTCGCCTCCTTAGGGCGCTTGAAGTACGCGACGAGCTGCTCGGGGCTCGGCCCCGGGACCACGGCGACGAGCTCCCAGCCGTCCTCGCCCCAGTTGTCGAGGATCTGCTTGGTGGCGTGGATCAGCAGCGGCACCGTGGCGTACTCCCACTTGGTTGACATGCGGGCACCCTAACCCAGCGGGGCGGCGCTACCCTGGGCCGGCAGCACTGCCGCCCGGCTCGAATGCCCTCGGGGGAGACGATGACCCAGCCGCCGTACGGCGACCAGCCGCAACCGCCGGGCCAGCCCAGTTGGCCACCGCCGGCCCAGCCCGCCACCTGGCCACCCCCCGCGGCACCCACCGAGCCGGTACCACTTGCCGACCCGACACCGCCCACCCAGCCGGTGCCGGCGCCGCCGGAGTCCACCCAGCCCACCCAGCCGCCGCCCCGGAAGCGGCGCGGTGTCCTCGTCACGGCCATCGTGCTCGGCGCGGCGCTGCTGTTGTGTGCGGGCGGCGGTACGGCGGCCTGGTTGCTGCTGCGCAACGCCGACGGCACCGGTGCGCAGAGCCCGACCGTCGCGGTGAACGACTTCCTCGTGGCGGTGTACAGCGAGGGCGACGTCTCGAAGGCCACCGGGCTCGTGTGCCGGGAGGCACGCAAACGCGCCGACATCCAGCGGAAGGTGGACCAGCTCAAGGAGTACGGGAAGCAGCACAAGGAGCCGCGGTTCAGCTGGTCGGACCCGAAGGTGTCGGACGCGCAGGCGGACCGGGCCACGGTCGACGTGACCGTACGGGTCACGACGTCGGACGAGCGGATCGCCCAGGAGTCGCTGCACATCACGGTCGTCCGGAAGACCGGCTGGTTCGTCTGCGAGGTGCAGTCGCGCTGACCTGCGGTCGGCCGCCTACGGTGTCCGACCAACCGCGGCCGCTGGACCGCGGCACCTCGTCCGTCGGCGCCGCTGGCGGCCGGCACCGCCACGAGCAGGCTAGGTTGGCGACGTGCAGACAGCGAGCAGCCGGCAGTCCGATCGACGGTGGTCGGCTCGGCTGCACGTGGTGACCGGCAAGGGCGGCACCGGGAAGACGACCGTCGCGGCCGCGCTGGCGCTCGCGCTCGCCGCCGGCGGACGGCGTACGCTCCTCGTCGAGGTCGAGGGCCGGCAGGGCATCGCGCAGCTGTTCGACGTGCCGCCGCTGCCGTACGGGGAGCGCCGCATCGCCGGCGCACCGGGCGGCGGCGAGGTCCGGGCCCTGGCCGTGGACGCCGAAGAGGCGCTGCTGGAGTACCTCGACATGTTCTACAAGCTCGGCCGCGCGGGCCGGGCGCTGCGCCGGTTCGGCGCGATCGACTTCGCCACGACGATCGCCCCCGGCCTGCGGGACGTCCTCGTCACCGGCAAGGTGAAGGAGGCCATGACGCGTACGCTCGACGGCCGGCGCCTGTACCACGCGGTCATCCTCGACGCACCGCCCACCGGCCGGATCGCGCGGTTCCTCAACGTGACCGCGGAGACCGCGCGGCTGGCCAAGGTCGGTCCGATCAAGACGCAGAGCGAGGGCGTGGCGGCCCTCCTGCGCTCACCGATGACCGCCGTACACATCGTCACGCTGCTCGAGGAGATGCCGGTACAGGAGACCGCGGACGCGGCCGGCGAGCTCGCCGCGCTGGGCATCCCGATCGGCCAGATCATCGTCAACGGCACCCGGCCCCCGCTGCTCGGCGCCGGCAAGGTCAGCCAGGCCGAGCTGAAGCGGGGGTTGAGCGCGGCCGGCCTGTCCGCCGACAAGGCGACCGTGGCCGGGCTGCACACCGAGACGAAGGCGTACGTGGCCCGCCTCCGGCTGGAGGAGTCGCTGCGCGGCGAGCTCGCCGAGCTCGGCCGGCCGCTCGTCGAGCTGCCGCTGCTGCCGGACGGCGTGGACCGCGCCGGCCTGGACCTCCTCGCCGACACGCTGACCGGCTAGGGCCCGACACGCGCGGCCGCCGCCCCGGCGGCGGCCAACCGGATGCCGGCCACACCGGTCCGGATACGCTCGGTACGTGCCATCCGACCACCCCGCACCCGGGCTCGACATCGACGCGCTGCTCGCCGATCCCCGCGTACGGACCGTCGTCTGCTGTGGCGCGGGTGGAGTCGGGAAGACCACCACGGCCGCCGCGTTCGCGCTCCGGGCGGCCGAGCGGCACGGCCGCCGTACGGTCGTGCTGACGATCGACCCGGCCCGCCGGCTCGCCCAGTCGCTGGGCCTGATCGAGCTGGACAACTCACCCCGGCAGGTGAAGGGGGTCGCGGGCGGCGAGCTGCACGCCATGATGCTCGATATGAAGCGCACCTTCGACGACGTCGTGCTCGCGCACACCGACCCGAAGCGCGCCGAGGAGATCTTCGCCAACCCGTTCTACCAGGCCATGAGCTCCACGTTCAGCGGGACCCAGGAGTACATGGCGATGGAGAAGCTCGGTCAGCTGCGGGCGCGCGAGGAGTGGGACCTGATCGTGGTCGACACCCCGCCGTCGCGCAGTGCGCTGGACTTCCTCGACGCACCGGCCCGCCTGGCCCGGTTCCTCGACGGCCGCATGCTCCGCCTGCTGGTGGCGCCGGCCCGGGCCGGCGGGCGGAGCATGTTCAGTCTCGTGACCGCCTCGTTCGGGGTTTTCTCCCGTGCTGTCCAGCGCATCCTGGGCGCGCAGCTACTCACCGACCTGTCCGGTTTCGTGGCCGCGCTCGACTCGATGTTCGGCGGCTTCCGGGACCGGGCCGACCAGACCTACCGCGTCCTGCAGGACCGCGAGACGGCGTTCCTCGTCGTCGCCGCGCCCGAGCCGGACGCAATCCGCGAGGCCGCCTACTTCGCGCGCCGGCTCAGCGAGGAGCGCATGCCGCTGGCCGGCCTCGTGCTCAACCGCGTCCACGTCGTACAGGCTCCGGCTCTGTCCGCTGTGGACAGCCAGGAAGCCGCCGCCGCACTGGACGAACTGGGTGACCACACCGGCACCGCCGATGCGCTGCGGGTCCACGCCGGTCTCGTGCGACAGGAGGCACGGGAGACCGCCGTCGCCACCGCGTTCCGCCATCAGCATCCCGGGGTCCCGGTCGCGTCGGTGGCCGCGCTGCCGACCGACGTACACGACCTGGACGGCCTGCGCGCGATCGTCGCCGCGATGAGCTGAGCGGGCTGAGCCGCACGCCGCGGCCGCGCTCCCAGCGGTGGGAGCGCGGCCGTTCCGGCGCCATCGGCCACCTCGACGTGGCCGTCCGGCGCTAGACGTGCACGAGCTCCTTCTGGTTGAGCGCGGCCTCGAACATCCGCCGCCAGCTCGGTACCTGTGGGTGCCGGCGCAGCAGGGCCCGCCGCTCCCGCTCGGTCATGCCACCCCACACCCCGAACTCGATGCGATTGTCGAGCGCATCTGCCAGGCACTCGTACCGCACCGGACAGCCGCGGCAGATCCGCTTCGCCACGTTCTGTTCGGCCCCCTGCACGAACAGCGCGTCTGGATCCCCGTTCCGGCACGCAGCCATGCTCGGCCAGTCCGTGATCATACTCATGTGCTCGCGTCCCCCCTTGCCGTTCCCGCCGCCGGCCCAGCCGCTCCGGCCGGCAGCTTCCCCCCGGTCCGTCCGGCAGTCGGCACCGAGCCCCCATCGCCCGATCCGACGCCGCCCCCGTTCGCGGTTCGCCAGTGACCACGGCGGCGAATCGGGCACGGCCTCGGACCGACCAGCCGAACGGGTGCAGCCCCCCGCCGAGGACTCCGTGCATTACTTCGCCGGATCATCATGCTCCGTAGTCAAGCGATTACGCAACGTTGTCACAGAATTTTCTTAAACCAGGTCTAAACCGCCCAAATTTTGCAGCCGGCCCGGCGTGCAAGTTCCGCCAAGACGCCATGCGCCGCCGTGGATGTGACGGACACTGGGTGAGAGTGCGCGCAACCGCACGCGGGGGGCCGTGCGTCTAGCACAACGACAGCGCGTCCGGCAGGACGCGGCTTCTGTGCTGAACTCACGTACCCTGAGGCGGTGACAAGGATGCGCAAGCCTGACCACAATCCCTTTGCCAACAGCGCCTCGCTCATCGTGTGTGGCGTCCTGGCCGGGGTGGTGGTGGCCGCCGCGGCATTCCCGGCGGTGGCGATCTCCGGGCTGGCGGCCAAGGCCGGCGCCGAGGCGTTCGACCAGCTGCCATCCGAGTTGACCGTCCGCCGCTCGCCACAGATCACGTACGTCTACGCGAACGACGCCAATACGCTGCTCACCACGCTCTACGACGAGAACCGGCGCGACGTGCCACTGGCCGATGTCGCGCCCATCATGCGCAAGGCGATCATCGCGGCCGAGGACCAACGGTTCTACCAGCACAACGGCGTCGACATCCAGGGAGTCGCCCGCGCCTTCGTCGCGAACCAGCAGCAGGGCGAGGTCAGCCAGGGCGCCTCCACGATCACCATGCAGTACGTCCGGCTGGCGATCTCGTACTCCGCCACCAACCCGCAGCAGGTGATCGACGCGAGCGCCGACACCAACGCCCGCAAGCTGCGCGAGATGCGCTACGCGCTGGCCGTCGAGAAGCAGCTCACCAAGGACCAGGTCCTCGAGCGGTACCTGAACATCGCCGCCTTCGGCAACAGCGCGTTCGGCATCTACGCCGCGAGCCAGGTCTACTTCGGCAAGGAGCCGAAGGACCTGAAGATCGAGGAGGCGGCCGTACTCGCCGGCCTGGTACAGGCGCCGACCGCGTACAACCCGGCCGTACCGGAGAACAAGCAGGCCGCCACGGTCCGGCGCGACTGGGTCCTCGAACAGATGCTGAAGACCGGCGCGATCTCCCGGGCCGAGTACGACACCGCCAAGGCCACTGAGATCAAGGTGACCGGCAAGCCGTCGCCGAACGGCTGCGTGAGCACCACGACCGCGAGCTGGGGCTTCTTCTGCGATTTCTTCACCCGCTGGTGGCTGGAGCAGGACGCGTTCGGCAAGACCCCGTTCGAGCGGGAGAACCGGCTCAAGACCGGCGGGTACACCATCATCAGCTCGCTCGATCCGCCGACCCAGACGGCGATGAAGAACACGATCGAGAAGTACCTACCGACGGTCAACCCGAAGACCGGGCGGCCGGAGTGGCGGGCGCTCATGCTCGCCGCGGTCGAACCGGGTACCGGTAAGGTCCGGGCCCTCGCGGTCAACCGCAACTACAAGCTCGACGACCCGAACGCACCGGTCAACGGCATCTCGACCGACCTGGCAAAGGCCCGTCTGGGCATCCGCGGCACGTACCCCAACACGACCAACCCGCTGCTGTCCGGCGGCGGGGACATCCAGGGGTACCAGGCGGGCTCGACTTTCAAGATCTTCACGATGGTGGCCGCCCTGGAGCAGGGCTACCCGCTCGACTACACGATCAACACGACGTCGCCGTACGTCTCGAAGTTCGTGATCGACCCCAAGAGCGACGCGGCCTGCCAGGGCAACCACTACTGCCCGGTGAACGCGAACCCGAGCTACATGAACGGGCCACGCAACATGTGGACCGGCTTCGGCCGCTCGGTGAACACGTACTTCGTACCCCTGGAGGAGCGCGCCGGCGCGAACAACGCGGTCGACGTGGCGAAGCGGTTCGGCATCCAGTTCCGCGCCAGGGGGACCAAGCCCGGCGAGATCCGCGACTACGAGCTGTCCCAGCCGGAGCCGTCCAAGCAGTGGGGCGCGTTCACGCTCGGCGTCTCGGCGACCACGCCGCTCGAGCTGGCCAACGCGTACGCGACGATCGTGGCGGACGGCAAGTACTGCGAGCCGATCCCGGTCGAGGAGGTCCGCGACCACAGCGGCAACAAGCTCGACGTGGCGAGCCCGCGCTGCGGCCAGGCGACCAAGGTCGAGGTGGCGCGGGCGGCCGTGGACGCGGCCCGGTGCCCGATCGGCGACCAGTCGGCGCTCGGCAGGTGCGACGGCAGCACCTTCACTCAGGGCAGGCCGCTGGCGCAGAAGTACGGCAAGTTCCCGGTCGCCGGCAAGACCGGGACGACCGACGAGGACAAGACCGCCGCGCTGGTCATGATGACCAAGCAGCTCGCGGTCGGCGGCATCATCGGCGACCCGGACACGCCGCAGCTGCCGCGCGACCCGGTTACGAAAGCGATCGAGCATTTTTCCCACAACCAGGTGAACCCGGCCGTGGCCGAGACGCTCGGTGCCGCGATGAACGGTAAGAAGCCCATCAACTTCGACCCGCCGTCGCCGAAGATGGCGTTCGGGACGCAGGTCGGCATACCGGCGATCGCCGCGTGCTCGTCGGTCGACGCGGCGCGGTCAACCCTGAAGGCCGCCGGCTTCGCGCCGGAGGTCGACCGCGGCAAGCCGATCGACTCGCCGTGCCCCGCGGGTACGGTCGCCAAGATCGAGCCCACCGGTAAGACCGTCAAGGGCGGCGTGGTGGTCATCTACGTCAGCTCCGGGGCGGCGCCGGGCACGCCACCGGGTGGTGGCGGTCCAGGCGGCGGCGGAGGCGGCCCCGGACGAGGTGGCGGAGGCGGCGGCGGCGGTTCTCCGGCTGGGTGAATCGCGGTACGGAGTCGGCTCAGGCGGCGAGCTGACTCCGTACCACCGCGGCAACCCGGCCGCCCTCCGCGCGTCCGGCCACCGCGGCCTGGACCGCCTTCATGGCCGGGCCCATCTGGTTGACGGTGGTGAAGCCGCCGGCGGCGAGCGTCCGCGCGACGAGCTCGGCCAGCTCGGTGTCGTCCAGCTGGGTCGGCAGGTAGCGTGCGAGTATCTCGCCCTCGGCAGTCTCCTTGGCGGCCTGCTCGGTGCGGCCGGCGTCGGCGTAGGCCGTCGCCGCCTCCCGGCGCTTCTTGGCCTCCTTGGTCAACACCCCAAGCACCTCGTCGTCGGTCAGCTCGCGCTTGGCCACGCCGGCCACCTCGGCGTTGCCGACCGCCGCGAGCGCAAGCCGTAGCGTCGACGTGGTCAGCTCGTCGCGCGCCTTCATCGCGGCGCGGAGATCCGTGGTGAGGAGGTCCTTGAGCGTGCCCATGGCCGATGAAACTACCCTCTTCCGCATGCGCACGCGGACGGTATTCCGGCTTGCCGCCGGCACGGTGACCATTGCGGCGGCTACGCTCGGCTATGCCTGGCTGATCGAACGCAACATCTTCCTGCTCCGGCGGTACGACGTGCCAGTGCTGGACCCGGACGCGGAGCCGCTGCGCATCCTGCACCTGTCGGACATGCACGTGACGCCCGGCCGGCGCCGGCTGCAGGACTGGGTGGCCTCGCTGGCCGGGCTCGATCCTGATCTGGTGGTCGTGACCGGGGACAACATCGCCCATCCGGACGCCGTACCAGCGGCGGTCCACGCCTTGCAGCCGCTGTTCAGCTACCCCGGCGCATTCGTCTTCGGCTCGAACGACTACCGCGGTCCGGTCTGGAAGAACCCGTTCGGCTACTTCAACCCGGACCACAGGTACCGGCAGGGCGTCGAGCTGCCCGCCGACGACCTGCGTGACGTACTGGTGGGGGTCGGGTGGGCCGACCTGAACAACGCCCACACCGTCCTGGCCGCTGGTGGGCGCCGGGTCGAGCTGGTCGGCGTCGACGACCCGCACGTGGAGCGCGACGACTACGGCACCGTGGCCGGGCCGGCCGACCCCGACGTGGCGGTCTCGATCGGGCTGAGCCACACACCCGAGCCACGCGTACTGGACCAGATGGCCGCGGACGGCTTCGCGCTGCTGCTCGCCGGGCACACCCATGGTGGTCAGGTACGCGTACCCGGCGTCGGCGCGCTGGTCACCAACTGCGGGCTGAACCGCAGGATGGCTCGGGGGCTGCACCGCTGGCCGGACTCGTCGTCCTGGCTGCACGTGTCGGCCGGCCTCGGTACGCACCCGACCGCCCCGGTCCGGTTCGCCTGCCCACCGGAGGCGTCGATCCTGACCTTGATCCCGCGGTAGGGGTACCCGGTTTGCGCCGGTCCACCGGTCAGCTACGATGGCTCGGCACAGCTCGGGGTGTAGCGCAGCTTGGTAGCGCGCTTCGTTCGGGACGAAGAGGTCGTGGGTTCGAATCCCGCCACCCCGACCACGAGAACGTCCAGGTCAGGACCGGTTTCCCGGGTACGGGAGCCGGTCCTGATCCCGTTCTCGGGGCCCCTTGGGCGACAACTGGGAGACAATCTTGAGACTCATTTCCCGGGGTCAGACCCGGTGCGATCGGCTGCCAGCACGCGTCCCCCCGGCCGGCCGCCTTGCGACCGCGTACCGGCACGCCAGGCCATGGCTCGGCCAGCAACGGGATGGGCAGTGCTTCCTGAGGCGCCTTCTTCGGATACCAACCCGTGACGCTGGCTCAACGGGAGATCCCGGCGAAGACCAGTTACCCGAGGCCCGGGTGGTGCTCGCCGGTGTGGACGTTGCCGGCGCCGTCGTGACCCTGGATGCGTTGCACACCCAGCAGGTCACCGCCGAGGCGATCGTCACCGACCACCACGCCGCCTACGTTCTGGCGATCAAGGGCAACCAGCCGAACCTGTTCACCGCCGCCGCGGCCCGTTTCACCCAGCCGAACTCCTACTTCCAGGACGCCGGACGCTACGTCAGCGACACCACCACCGGCCACGGCCGCGTCGAACGCCGCGACATCCGGGTCGCGGACGCCGG
>JAEHDK010000031.1 GCA_016880465.1 Micromonosporaceae bacterium | reverse complement strand
CGGGCCGGCACCGTGATGACCGGTTGCGATCCGCCCGCAGCCGCCGCGAACTTGGCGGCGGCCGAGCCGTCGGGCTGCGCCTCGCCGGTGGTGCCGACCGGCACCGGCACCGGCTCGGGTACCGCGGCGATCTGCGCCGGCGGGACGGCGACCGGGGCGAGCTCGAGCTCCCTCGCCGAGTTGAGCGCGCGCATGCCGCCGATCAGGAACCGCAGGCCGACGAATGCGGCGAGGGTCAGGATCGCGATGTTGAGGAGCTTGAAGAAGTTGTAGTCGTTCGCGGTGATCCGGAAGAACAGGCTGATCGGAGCGAACGCGAGCGCCAGCATCGAGATGACGGTGATCGCGGTCATCACGAGGGCGAGTGCCTGGCGCACCGAGAGGCTGGCGCCGAAGACGAGGTTGAACAGGTACAGCGTCGGTAGGCAGATCGCCAGCGTCGCGAGGAACAGCAGGGGCAGCTTGACCGCCGAGGTGAGCGCCATCAGGGCGCTGTTGAACGTACCCAGCACGGCACCGTAGACCGCCAGCGCGATCGTCGAGCTGAGCAGCATCTGCTTGGTCAGCTCGGTGATGTCGCGTTCCTCGATGATCTGCTGCCAGATGCCAATCCGGTCGCGCAGGATCCGTTCGATCACGAGCAAGCCCGTTGACTTCGCGGTCATGGTTGTCCTCCCGTCGGCACGCCTTCGATGTCCCGGGCGCCGCCTCAGATCGAACCAGGCCGCTCGGGCCCGCGCTACCCCGGTCAGCCATGCCGGCCCTGGTCAGCACTCGATGACGTTCACCGCCAACCCGCCGCGCGCCGTCTCCTTGTACTTGACCTTCATGTCCGCACCGGTCTCCCGCATGGTCTTGATGACCTTGTCGAGCGAGACGAGGTGGTTGCCGTCCCCGCGGAGCGCGAGCCGGGCCGCGGTGATCGCCTTCACGCTGGCGACCGCATTGCGTTCGATGCACGGGATCTGCACCAGCCCGCCGACCGGATCGCAGGTCAGCCCGAGGTTGTGCTCCATCGCGATCTCCGCGGCGTTCTCCACCTGGGCCGGCGTACCGCCCAGCACCTCGGCCAGCCCGGCCGCGGCCATCGAGCACGCCGACCCGACCTCGCCCTGGCAGCCCACCTCGGCGCCGGAGATGCTCGCGTTCTCCTTGAACAGCACGCCGATCGCCGCCGCGGTGAGGAGGAACCGGACCACACCCTCGTCGCTCGCAGCCGGTACGAACCGGCGGTAGTAATGCAGCACCGCGGGGACGATTCCGGCCGCCCCGTTGGTGGGTGCGGTCACCACGCGACCGCCGGCCGCGTTCTCCTCGTTGACCGCGAGAGCGAACAACGTCACCCAGTCCAGCACGCGCAGCGGATCGGTGGCACCCGCACCGTCCGGCCCACCCTTCCCGGGCTGTTCCTCCAGGTTCCGGCGCAGCTCCGCGGCGCGGCGCTTTACCTTGAGGCCGCCTGGGAGGACGCCGTCGCGGGTACTGCCGCGCTCGACGCATTCCCGCATGACGCGCCAGATCCGCAGCAGGCCCGCGTCGATGTCGACCGCCGACCGGCGGCACAGCTCGTTCGCCCGCATCACGTCGCTGATCCGGGTACCGGTCGCGGTGGCAAGGGCGAGCAGCTCGACACCGGTCGTGAACGGGTACGGCACCGGCGTCGTGTCCGGCTTGATCCGGTCGGCGCCCGCGGCCGTCTCGTCCACCACGAACCCGCCGCCCACCGAGTAGTACGTGCGTTGCCGTACGACCTGCCCGGCCGCGTCGTACCCCGTGAAGATCATTCCGTTCGGGTGGTACGGGAGGCTGCGGCGCCGGTGCAGAACGAGGTCCTCGGCCGGATCGAAGTGGATCTCATGGACGCCGAGGACGGCGAGCCGCCGCGTGTCGTGTACCACGGCCGTCCTGGCTGGGACCGTCTCCGGGTCGACCGTCTCCGGGTCGGCACCGGCGAGCCCGAGCAGCACGGCCGGTCCGCTGCCGTGGCCGTGGCCGGTCGCGCCCAGCGAGCCGAACAGCTCGGCGCTGATCCGGACGACCTGCGTCAGCTGGCCGTCGGCCTTGAGTCCGCCGACGTACCTCCGCGCCGCCCGCATCGGGCCGACCGTGTGCGAGCTCGACGGCCCGATGCCGATCGTGAACAGATCGAAGATGCTGATCACAGGGGCGAGGGTACGCCTAAGGCCGGGTCAGGATGTCGTGAAGGTGACCGTGACCGTGGTGTAGCCCAGGGATCGCAGCATCTGCTCCAGCATCGCCTTGGTGTTGTCCTGCGCGCGCTGGGTCAGCTCGCTGGCCTTCGCCGCGTCGGAGATCTTCTGCTCGCCGGCCTGGTAGAGCTTCTGCTGCTTGTTCGGGTCGCCGCCGAACAGGTCGCCGATGCGGTTCGCGAGACCGCGCTGCTCGGAGAACACGTAACTGCGATCGTGGTTGATCTTCGCGCTCTCCAGCTGGGCCGGCGGCAGCTTGATCTCCACCTTCTTGTTCACCTCGTCGACGACTATCGCGCCCTCTTTGAGCGTGCTGAAGTCGACGTACGCGTCGACCGTGCCGACCGCGACGAACAGCGTACGTTCGTTGAACAGGATGTCCGGGATATACTTCTTGTCGTTCTGGACATCGATGATGACCTCGAAGTTGCCGCTGGCGGCGGTGAACCGGTTCAGGTCCTGGATCGACTTGAGTACCACGGGCTGGCTGCGGTCGGTGGTCTTGGTCGCGAACGGGTTCGAGAAATGCGGGAACAGGTCGACGGACTTCAACCCGAACACCACGGCCGCCAGCACGGCGATGATCCCGGCGAGCCAGAACAGCGTGCGGTACCCGCGCCCGCGCGGCTCCAGCTGCTGCCGGGCCGCGTCGCCGAACCGGCCGGTGTCCAGTGGCTGGCCGATTGCGTCCTCGGCGTTGCCCGGCCACGGGTCGGTACGCGGCGGAGCGCTACCGCGTGCGTACTCCGGGAACTTGGACGTGGGGTGCAACTGGCCCCGTGGGGTGCTGGCATCCTCTGGCCGCGTCATCGCTTCCACCGCCCTTTAGCCGGGATCTGACGTATCAACGGTAAGCATTACCCACCACACTCGCGACTCGAACCGAGCAGGTCAGGCGAACGCCGACAAACCAGTCAGCTTCTGCCCGAGCACGAGCTGGTGGATCTCCGTGGTGCCCTCGTACGTCAGCACGCTCTCCAGGTTGTTGGCGTGCCGGAGCACCGGGTACTCCCCGCTGATCCCGTTGGCGCCGAGGATGGTGCGGCATGTCCGGGCGATCGCCAGCGCCTCGCGTACGTTGTTGAGCTTGCCGGCGCTGACCATCTCCGGGGTGAGCCGGCCGGCATCCGCGGCCCGGCCGAGGTGCACGGCCAACAGGTATCCCTTCTGCAGCTCGACCGCCATGTCGGCGAGCTTGCCCTGGGTCAGCTGGAAGCCGGCGATCGGCCGGCCGAACTGCGTGCGGTCCCCGGCGTACGCGATCGCCGTGTGCAGGCAGTCCCGGGCGGCGCCGAGCGAGCCCCAGACGATCCCGAACCGGGCCTCGGTGAGGCAGGACAGCGGGGCCTTGAGCCCGGCGGCCTCCGGCAGCATCGCGTCGGCGGGCAGCCGTACGGCGTCCAGCACGAGCTCGCCGGTGGACGAGGCCCGCAGCGACAGCTTGTGGCTGATCTCCCGGGCGGTCACGCCGGGTGTGTCCATGGGTACGAGGAAGCCGCGGATGCCGTCGGCGGTCCGCGCCCAGACGACGGCCACGTCGGCGACCGGCGCATTGGTGATCCACATCTTGCCGCCGGTGAGCACCCACCCGGCGCCCTCCCGGGTGGCCCGGGTCGTCATGCCGCCGGGGTCGGAGCCGTGATCGGGTTCGGTGAGGCCGAAGCAGCCGATGGTCTCCCCGGCCGCCATGCCCGGCAGCCACTTCTCCTTCTGGGCCGGCGAGCCGAACCGCCAGATCGCGAACATCGCCAGCGAGCCCTGCACCGAGACGAGCGAGCGGACGCCCGAGTCACCCGCCTCGAGCTCGAGGCAGGCCATCCCGTACGCCACCGCGGACGCGCCGGCGCAGCCGTACCCCGTCAGGTGCATGCCGAGCAGGCCCAGCTTGCCGAAGTCCGCCGCGAGCAGCCGGGCGGGCACCTCGCCGCGCTCGAACCAGTCCGCGACGTGCGGGCGGACCTTCTCGTCCACCACCTGGCGGACGACCGCACGGATCGCCAGCTCCTCCTGGGTATGCAGCGCATCGATGTCCAGCAGGTCGAGGGGCGAGGTCCGGTTCATCGTCACAGCCCGGGAAGGACGAGGACGCGCGCGTGGATCTGGTTGCGCTGCTGGAGCGCGGCGCGCAACGCGCGGTGCAGGCCGTCCTCCAGGTAGAGCCCACCGTTCCACTGCACGACGTGGGGGAACAGGTCGCCGTAGAAGGTCGAGTCCTCGGCGAGCAGGCGGTCGAGGGCGAGCTCCCGCTTGGTGGTGATGAGCTGGTCGAGCCGGATCGGGCGCGGCGGGATCTCGGCCCACTGCTTCATGGTGAATCCGTGGTCCGGGTACGGCCGGCCGTCCCGGACCGCCTTGAAGATCACGAAGCCGCCCCCTCTCCCAGCACGGACCTGTGTCAGCCTAGCGACACCGTGCGACGACGATGTTTGTCGTCCTATGTCAGTTTGCTGCCACCTTGCCGGCGTTACTGCCGGGCCGGGTCCACCGTCCGAAATGGGCGACCTCCGCCACCGGGCGCCGGCCGCGGGTCAGCGACGGCGACCGCCGGTCGGGCACCGGGTACCCGACGCTGACCGCGCCGATCGGGGTGAACGTGTCGGGCACGTCGAACGCCGCGCGGTACGCCGCGGTGCACTCCGGCGGGATGCCGAAGAAGCAGGCGCCGAGCCCCTCATCGACCACGGTCAACAGCATGAGCAATGCCGCGAACCCGGTGTCGATGTCCCAGTACGGCACCGGCCAGCGCGCCTCGTCGCGGTCCGTCCAGCCCTTGTCGGCCTCGGCGTACCGGTCGAGGTACGCGTCCCGGTTCGAGTGCGCTATCACGAGCAGGGGCGCGTTGCGCATGCCGCGCAACCAGCTGTCGGCCGGCACGTCCGGGCGGGCGGTGGCCGTCCAGAACCGGTCCCGGTCGGCCGGGTCGGCGAGCACGAGGAAGCCCCAGCCCTGGGAGAACCCGGCCGAGGGCGCGCGGACCGCATGGTCGAGCAGCCGGGCGACGACCTCCGGGGGTACCGGCCGGTCCGGGTCGTAGTCGCGCACCATGCGCCGCCGGCGTACGACATCGCGGAACTCCATGGCCGGTCCTCCTCACCGAGCGGGGCCGCCGGACAACGACCCTACCGGGGCGGGTAGCGCAGCAGGGCCGGGAAGAGCAGCGCAACGAGGACCGCGAGCACCACCGCGGCGAAGCCGCCGGCCACCCACGACACCGTGATGCCCCAGCCCGCCGCCATCGCGCCGGCCCGCAGGTCACCCAGGCGCGGACCGCCCGCGACGACCGCGGTGAACACGCCCTGCAGCCGGCCGCGCATCTCGTCCGGCGCGCTGAGCTGCAGGATCGTCTGCCGGTACACCGCGCTGACCAGGTCCGCGCACCCGGCGACCGCGAGCAGCGCCACCATCAGCCAGAGCGAGCTGGCCAGGCCGGCAAACGCGACCGCGAGGCCCCAGCCGACCACCGCGCAGACGAGCGCGATCCCCTGCCGCTTCACCCGGCTGATCCAGCCGGACGTGAGCCCGCCGGCGACCGAGCCGATGGCGATCGCACTGTAAAGCCAGCCGATCGCCGCGCCACCGCCGAACCGGTTCTCGGCGACCTCCGGGAACAGTGCCCGCGGCATCGCCAGCACCATGGCCACGATGTCGACGGCAAAGGAGAGCACGAGGACCGGCGTGCCGGCCAGAAAGCGCAGCCCCTCGAGGATGCTGCGCAACCCGGCCCGCCGGGGCGGCTGGCCGGACCCGTTCTCCGGTGGCAGCGGCGGGAGCCGCCAGGTGGCCCACAACGTGAGCGTGAACAGGACCGCGTCGACCGCGTAGGCGATCGGCAGTCCGATCGCCGGCCGCCACACCGCGAACACCACGCCGGCCGTGAGTGGGCCGAGCACCATCGTCGCGTTGCTCATCGTGAAGTTGAGCGTGTTCGCGGCCGGCACCTCGATCGGCTCGACCAGCCGGGGCACGATCGCCTGGCGGGTCGGCATGCTCACCGCGACCCCGGTCGACTGGATCGCGGTGAGCAGCAGGAGCAGGTGCGGGCTGCCGATGTCGAGCACCGCCTGTACCAACAGGCACAGCGTCGAGGACCAGGTCACGCAGGAGCTGACCAGCAGCAGCCGGCGCCGGTCCACCGCATCCGCGATCGCGCCACCCCACAGGGCGAAGATGAGCAGCGGTACGAGCGACGCGATGCCGAGCAGCCCGACCCAGAACGAGTCGCGGGTCAGGTCGTACATCTGCACCGGCACCGCGACCGCGGTGAACTGGAAGCCGAAGAACGAGAAGGCGCTGCCGAGCCACATCCGGCGGAACGGTGCGTGGCGCAGCGGTGTGGCGTCGATGGCGATGCGGCGGGTGGGCCGGTCCACTGTGGTCACGCCGGCTCCTCGCTGCGCTCGGCGCCGCCGTGACGGGTGCTGAGCCCGCTGGTGACCTCGCTTCGCTCGGTCACGGAGCGAGCCTCTCGACGACCCAGCCGTCGCCGGCCCGCCGGAAGCGCAGCCGGTCGTGCAGCCGGCCGGTACGGCCCTGCCAGAACTCGACCGTCTCCGGCGTGACCCGGAACCCGCCCCAGTGCGGGGGCGCCGGTACCGCGTCGGGGAAGCGGACGGCCACGGCACCGAGCGCGCCGTCGAGTGTGGCCCGGTCGGGAACCACCTGCGACTGTGCGCTCGCCCAGGCGCCCAGCTGCGAGTCCCGGGACCGGGTCGCGAAGTAGGCCTCGGTCTCCGCCCGGTCCACCCGCGCCACGGGCCCGCAGGCCACCACCTGGCGGTGCATCGCGAACCAGGGAAAGACCACGCTGGCGTCCGGGTTCGCGGCGAGCTCGGCGGCCTTGCGCGAGCCGTAGTTGGTGAAGAACACGAACCCCGCCGGGTCGTACGCCTTGAGCAGCACCGTACGTGCGGACGGCCGCCCGGCCGGGTCGGCGGTCGCGAGCACCATCGCGTTGGGCTCCGGCAGACCGGCCGCCACCGCGTCGGCGAACCACGCGCCGAACTGGGCCGGCCAGTCCGCGGCGAGCGTGCCCTCGAGCAGCGGCGCGGCGTCGTAGTCCCGGCGCATCTGGGCGACGTCGGGTGTGCTGGGCGTCACGGGAACATCCTTCCTTGGCAATGCCGGTGTACGGGAAAATGTGTCACGCGAAACACATGCGGGCCGCAGCGGGTCGCTGGCGTACGCGCCTACCAGGCAGGATGGTGTAGCCGTCGGATCAGGTTCGACGTCACCCCCGGACGACAGAGCCAGGAGAACGAGATGTCCGATTTCATTCCGGGTCTCGAGGGTGTGATCGCCTTCGAGACGGAGATCGCCGAGCCCGATCGGGAGGGCGGGGCGCTGCGGTACCGCGGCGTCGACATCGAGGACCTGATCGGCCGCGTCTCGTTCGGCAACGTCTGGGCGCTGCTCGTCGACGGCAGGTTCGGCCCGGGCCTGCCGCCCGCCGAGCCGTTCCCGGTGCCGGTGCACTCGGGCGACATCCGGGTCGACGTACAGTCCGCGGTCGCCATGCTCACGCCGTACTGGGGACTGGGCCAGTTGCTGGACATCGCGGACGAGCGGGCCCGGGAGGATCTGGCCCGGGTGTCCGTCACGGCGCTGTCGTTCGTCGCCCAGTCCGCCCGCGGCCTCGGCCTGCCGGCGGTACCGCAGAAGGAAATCGACAAGGCATCGACGATTGTCGAGCGGTTTATGAAGCGGTGGCGCGGCGACCCGGATCCGCGGCACATAAGGGCCGTCGACGCCTACTTCATCTCGGCCGCCGAGCACGGCATGAACGCCTCCACCTTCACCGCCCGCGTCGTCGCATCCACCGGCGCCGATGTGGCCGCGTGCATCTCCTCCGGGATCGGCGCGCTCAGCGGTCCGCTGCACGGCGGCGCGCCGTCCCGCGTACTGCACATGCTGGAGGAGGTGGAGCGGAGCGGCGACGCCGAGGGGTACGTCAAGGCGGTGCTCGACCGCGGCGAGCGGTTGATGGGCTTCGGGCACCGGGTCTACCGGGCCGAGGACCCGCGCGCACGGGTGCTCCGGCGTACGGCCCGGGACCTCGGTGCGCCGCGCTTCGAGGTGGCCGAGGCGCTGGAGAAGGCGGCCCTTGCCGAGCTGCACGCCCGCCGGCCGGACCGCGTTCTCGCCACGAACGTCGAGTTCTGGTCCGCGGTCGTGCTCGACTTCGCCGACGTACCTGCGCACATGTTCACCTCGATGTTCACCTGCGCCCGGGTGGCCGGCTGGAGTGCGCACATCATGGAGCAGCGGCAGCTCGGCCGGCTGGTCCGGCCGTCCGCCAGGTACGTCGGCCCGGGCCCGCGCAAGCCCGAGTCGGTCGAGGGCTGGGAGTCGATACCGCACGGACCCGGCCGCGCCGGGCCGGCACCGGCCCGGCGCCCACCCTGACCGCACACGTGTCGCGGCGCCCAAATTTGCGGGCCCCGCGAAACGTTTCCGGCTACGTCCGCTTCCACCACGTGCAACTTTCACCGAGAGTGGTGTGAGCAGTACACGACAGACGGTACAGAGGCGGACAAGACGGCCCGGGACGCGCATAATGCGATCGAGTCGCGCGCGTCGGCGGCGACCTTCCCACAACAACGGGGAGAACGCATGAAACTCACCTTCATCCGCAAGACCCGGCTCTCGGGCGACACGAACTGCCCATCGCTCTACCGCACCGACCGGGGCACGTTCGTCGTGCAGGGTTGGCGGGTCACCGATCCGGAGGCGCTGGCGCAGTTGGACATCCCCGCCCACGAAACCATCGTCGAGGTCCCGCAGGACGTGCTCGCGGAGATGGCGAAGCACCAGTAGCAACCATCGAGGTCCGACGACACATTGGTGGAGCGGGCGGCGCCGCAAGGCACCGCCCGTTCTACGTACGGCACCACGTGGAAAAATGGTCTGTCGTGAGCACCATCAAGATCCCCGACGGGGTCAAGCCGGTCGACGGCCGGTTCGGCTGCGGTCCGAGCAAGATCCGCCCCGAGGCGGTCGACGCACTGCGCGGCGTCGCGACGTCCTTCCTCGGTACCTCGCACCGGCAGCGCTTTGTCCGCGACCAGGTGAGTCGACTCCGGCGCGGCGTCGCCACCCTGTTCGACCTGCCCGACGGGTACGAGGTGGTGCTCGGCAACGGCGGCGCCACCGCGTTCTGGGAGGTGGCGACGTTCGGCCTGATCCGCGACCGGGCACAGTTCGCCTCGTTCGGCGAGTTCGGCGCGAAGTTCGCGGCCTCGGTCGCCGCGGCACCGTTTCTCGGTACGCCGACCGTCCACAGTGCGCAGCCGGGCTCGGCGGTCGCGCTCCGGGCGGAGGCGGGTGTCGACGCGTATGCCACCCCGCACAACGAGACGTCGACCGGGGTGCTCGTACCGGTCACCCGGGTCGCCGGCGCCGCTCCGGGCGCGCTGATGCTGCACGACGCGACGTCCGCGGCCGGCGGGGTGGAGGTCGACCTGCGCGAGTCCGACTGCTACTACTTCGCGCCGCAGAAGTGTTTCGCATCCGACGGCGGGCTGTGGCTCGCGGTGCTCTCGCCGGCTGCGGTCGAGCGGGCGTACGAGATCCGCGGCTCCGGCCGGTACATTCCGGCCTTCCTCGACCTCGTGACCGCGATCGAGAACTCACGCCTGGAGCAGACCTACAACACGCCGGCGCTCGCGACGATCTTCCTGGCCGCCGAGCAGACCGACTGGGTGCTCGGTCAGGGCGGCCTCGCCTGGGCCGCGAAGCGTACCGCCGAGAGCGCGGGCATTCTCTACCGGTGGGCCGAGCAGTCGCCGTTTGCCGAGCCGTTCGTCGCCGACCCGGCGCTGCGGTCCACTGTGGTCGCCACCATCGACTTCGCCGCCGAGGTCGACGCGGCCGCGGTGGCGAGGGTGCTGCGCGCCAACGGGATCGTCGACACCGAGCCGTACCGCAAGCTCGGCCGCAACCAGCTGCGCATCGCGCTGTTCCCGGCGATCGAGCCGGCCGATGTCGAGGCGCTGACCGCCTGCATCGACTTCGTGGTCGCCCGATCAGCCACCTAGGCAACGCGGCCCGGCAATAGCGCGGGGCCGGCGCCGCCTGCGCGGCCGAGCACCGACAAGGCGAAGCCGAGGT
>JAEHDK010000261.1 GCA_016880465.1 Micromonosporaceae bacterium | reverse complement strand
GGTACGGGCCGGGACGGCGAAGCGGTCTACCTCAACGCGGACTTCCTCGACGGCACCCGGGGCGCACACGTCTCCATCTCCGGCATCTCCGGGGTCGCGACCAAGACGAGCTTCGCCACGTTCCTGCTCTACTCGACGCTGCGCTCCGGTGTCCTCGGCGCCGACTCGGTCAACAGCCGCGCGCTCATCTTCAACGTGAAGGGCGAGGACCTGCTGTTCCTCGACCACCCGAACACCCAGCACGGCGCCGTGGAGTCCTACGCCCGGCTCGGCTTGCCGGCGGCGCCGTTCCCGGACGTGCGGGTGTACGCGCCGCCGCGGCTCGGCGACCCCACCGGTGCGCCGGATGTGACCAGCCGACTGTCCGGTGTGGACACTTTCTTCTGGACGCTCGAGGAGTTCTGCGCGGACCGGCTGCTGCCGTACGTGTTCGCCGACGCCGACGACGAGCGCCAGCAGTACACCATGGTCGTGCACGGCGTCACGGCACACCTCGTCCGGGCCGCCCAACCCGCCGACGGCGCCGTGGTGGTCGACGGCACCCGGCTCAGTTCCTACCCGGCCCTGGTCGACCACGTCGTGGACGCGCTCGGCGACGAGGACACCCGGGGCGCCTGGGCCGGCTCGGCGGTCGGCCTCGGTACGGTCAACGCGTTCGCCCGCCGGCTCATCGCCTCGAAGCGGGATCTCGGCCGGCTCGTCCGCGGCGACCTGGGCGGCTCCGCCGGCCGATCGGGCCGCGGTGACCTGCCCGGGCGCCGACCGCACTCGGTGAACACCGCGGAGAGCGCCCAGGTGACCGTCGTCGACCTGCACAACCTGCCCGATCGGGCGCAGCGGTTCGTCGTCGGGGTCACGCTGCGGGCGGAGTTCGAGCGCAAGGAACGGGCCGGCGGCCGGCGGCCGCTGCTGTTCGTGGTGCTCGACGAGCTGAACAAGTACGCGCCGCGCGACGGCACATCGCCGATCAAGGACGTGCTGCTCGACATCGCCGAGCGCGGCCGCTCCCTGGGCGTGGTCCTCATCGGCGCCCAGCAGACCGCATCAGAGGTGGAGCGCCGGATCGTCGCCAACTCCTCGATCCGGGTGGTCGGCCGGCTCGACCCGGCCGAGGCGTCCCGGCCGGAGTACGGCTTCCTGCCGCCGGTCCAGCGCCAGCGGGCCCTGCTCGCGAAGCCCGGCACCATGTTCGTCAACCAGCCGGAGATACCGGTTCCGCTGTGTATCGAGTTCCCCTTCCCGGCGTGGGCCACCCGGCCCGAGGAGGCCGGTCCGCCACCGGCCGCGACGCTGCGCTCGATCGTCCAGTCCGCCGAGCCGTTCGCGGTGGTGGGCGCTCGCGGCCTGGGCGACGACGACATCCCGTTCTAGCCGGAGGGCGCCGTGCGGATCCTGCACACCTCGGACTGGCATGTCGGGAAGGTCCTCAAGGGACAGTCCCGGCGCGAGGAGCACCTCGCGGTGCTCGCCGAGATCGTGGACATCGCCCGCGCCGAACGCCCCGACCTCGTGCTGGTGGCCGGCGACCTGTTCGACACGGCGGCGCCCTCCCCCGACGCCAAGACGATCGTGACGCGGGCCCTCTCGGCGCTGCGCGCGGCGGCCGGTGCGGTCGTCGCGATCGCCGGTAACCACGACAACGGCGCCGAGCTGGACGCGCTGCGCCCGTGGGCGGACGCCGCCGGCATCACCCTGCGGGGCACCGTGCGGTCCGCGGCGGACCAGCTCGTCAGCGGCGTGACCGGCGGGGGCGAGGCGTGGCGGCTGGTTGCGCTGCCGTTCCTGTCGCAGCGGTACGCCGTCCGGGCGACCGAGATGTTCGCGCTGACCGCGGCCGAGGCCAGCCAGACGTACGCCGACCACCTGGCCCGGCTGATCGCCGCCCTGGCCGCCGACGCCGAGTCCGGCACGGTGCACCTGGTGACCGCCCACCTCACCGTCGTCGGCGCCCGTACCGGCGGTGGCGAGCGGGACGCGCACACGATCCAGTCGTACGCGGTGCCCGCGTCGGTGTTCCCGACCGGTACGCACTACGTGGCGCTGGGCCACCTGCACCGGCGCCAGCAGGTGCCGGGGCCCTGCCCGGTGCACTACAGCGGTTCGCCACTCGCCGTCGACTTCGGCGAGGAGGAGAACGCGCCGTCGGTGTCCATCGTGGAGGTTACCGCGACCACCCCGGCGAAGGTGCGCGCGGTACCGATCGCGGCCGCCGTACCGCTGCGGACGGTCCGCGGCACGCTGGCCGATCTGTCCACAGTGGATGGAAGCAATCCGGGCTGGCTCCGGGTGGTCGTCCGGGAGCAGCCGCGGGCGGGCCTGCGCGAGGAGGTCCAGGCGCTGCTGCCCCGGGCGCTGGAGGTACGCGTCGACCCGGAGCTGCTGCCCGCGTCCGATCCGGCGACCCCGGCCGAGTCGCGGGTGGGCCGGTCGCCCCGCGAACTGTTCGCCGCTTACCTGGCCGACCGCGGCCACGCCGACGCGGCGGTGCAGGACCTGTTCAACCGGCTCTACGAGGAGGCCGCCGGGTGAGACCGCTGCGGCTGGACCTGGCCGGCTTCACGGTCTTCCGCGATCCGGTGACGATCGACTTCACCGATGCCGACTTCTTCGTCCTGGTCGGGCCGACCGGCTCGGGCAAGTCCACGGTGCTCGACGCGGTGTGCTTCGCCCTGTACGGCACGGTCCCGCGCTGGGCCGACCGGCGGGCGATCGCCAACGCGCTCGCGCCCTCGGCGACCGAGGCCCGGGTCCGGCTCGCCTTCGAATCGGGCGGCGCGCGGTACGTGGCGACCCGGGTCGTCCGGCGCGACGGCAAGGGCCGGGTGGCCACCAGCCAGGCCGGGCTGCAGCTGATGCCGCCCGGGTTCGACGTGTCCCGGCTGGACGGCGGGCTCACCGAGGAGGACCTGGGCGAGGTGCTCGCCGGTACGCCGGCCGAGATGGACCAGGCGGTCCTGGCCGCGGTCGGCCTGCCGTACGAGCAGTTCGTCACGTGCGTGGTGCTGCCGCAGGGCGACTTCGCCGAGTTCCTGCACGCGAAGCCGGCCACCCGCCAGCAGATCCTGGTCAACCTGCTCGGCCTGCACGTCTACGAGCGGGTGCGGGAGCGCGCCGGCG
>JAEHDK010000260.1 GCA_016880465.1 Micromonosporaceae bacterium | reverse complement strand
CGGTGTCGAACTCGAAGCCGTCCAGGGTCAGCCGGCCGGCCCGGCCGCCCGGCTCGGCCGCACGTTCAAGCACGGTGACCTGCCGGCCCGCGCCGGCCAGGTGCAGTGCGCAGGCGAGTCCGCCCAGTCCAGCGCCGACCACGACGACGCGGTCGGTCGGCCCGGTCACCGTACGCACGGCACGCTCCCAGCCGCCGTCACACCGCCGGGCGGTGCGGGATAGTCGCCAGTAGGGCGGGGCACACCGCGCCGGCCTGTGGGCGGTGGCCGGATGTGGGCATAGCGAAGATGTCATCGGCCATCCGCACAGGGTAGCTTACGTCCAGGTTGCGTCGATATTTGGGTCGATCGGAGGGCATGTGGAGCCTGGTCTCGCCGCCGCGTACGCGCGCTGCCGTGAGCTGCACCGGCGGCACGGCCGCAGCTACTACCTGGCAACGCGCCTACTGCCTGCCGGGAAACGGCGGCATGTGCATGCGCTGTACGGTTTCACCCGGTACGCCGACGAGATCGTCGACCGGACCGATTCGCGCAGCCCGGCGGAGCGGTCCCGGCGGCTGCGCGAGTGGTCCGACCGCTTCCTTGCCGGGCTGGACGGCGCACCGGTCGATGACCCGCTGCTGCCCGCGGTGCTGCACACGATCGTCGCGTTCGACCTGGACCGCGGCGACTTCGCGGCGTTCCTGACGAGCATGGCGATGGACCTGGACGTCAGCTCGTACGCCGACTACCCGCAGCTGCTGTCCTATATGGAGGGTTCCGCCGCGGTGATCGGCACGATGATGCTGCCGATCCTCGACCCGGTCGATCCGGCCCTCGCCCGCGAGCCGGCCCGCCAGCTCGGCCTCGCGTTCCAGCTGACCAACATGATCCGGGACGTGGCCGAGGACCTGCACCGCGGCCGCGTCTACCTGCCGCAGACCGACCTGGGGCTGTTCGGGGTGACCCGGGCCGACCTGGATCGCGCCGCCGCGGCCCGGTGGGCCGGTCCGGCCGTCCGGGCGCTCATCGAGTACGAGGTGGGCCGCGCGCGTACCCACTACGCCGCGGCCGCACCCGGCATCCCGATGCTCGCGGACACCTCGCAGCCCTGCATCCGGGCCGCCTACCACCTCTACGCGGGGATCCTGGACGAGATCGAGCGGGCCGGCTACGACGTGTTCACCCGCCGGGCGGTGGTGCCCGGCCGGCGCCGGCTACGGATGGCCGCGCGCAGCCTGTTCACCCCGGCCGGTACGCCGGTCGCCGTCCCCGTACCGGAGGGTTAGATGCGTACAGCCGTCGTCCTGTTCACCCGCGACCTGCGGGTGCACGACAACCCCGCGCTGCACGCCGCGTGCGCGGCGGCCGACCGGGTGGTACCGCTCTTCGTCGTCGACCCGCAGGTGCCGTCCTCACCCAACCGGCAGCGGTTCCTCGCGGAGTCGCTCGCCGACCTGCGCGCCTCGCTGCGCGACCGGGGCGGCGACCTCGTCGTGCGGCGCGGCGACCCGGCCAGCCAGACGGTCCGGCTGGCCCGGTCGGTCGGCGCCACGAGCATCGCGCTCGCCGCCGACGTGAGCGCGTACGCGGCCCGCCGGCAGCGCCGCCTGGCTCGTGCCTGCGCGGCGGAACGGTTGGCCCTGGACCGGTACGACGGCGTGACGGTCGTCCCGCCCGGCGCGGTGCTGCCCCGCGGCGGCGGCGACCACTACCGGCTGTTCACCCCGTACTGGCGGGCCTGGCAGGCCTACGACCGGCGGACTCCGGTG
>JAEHDK010000259.1 GCA_016880465.1 Micromonosporaceae bacterium | reverse complement strand
CGGGCCGCCGCGGCCGGGCGGCGCCGGCCTCAGGACCGGGTCGCGCGTACCGAGCTCGCCGAGGGTGATCTCGCGGCCGCCCGCGTACCGCAGGATCGTTACACCTGGATGCCGGCGGCCCGCACCATCCGCAGCGTGTCCCACCGCTCCTCCCAGGGGTGCGTACCGACGACGCTCGGGAAGTACGAGCGGGCGGTCTCCAGGTTGTGGTTTACCGGTGGATGCCGACGGCGACCAGCTCGTCCACCTGGGCCTGGCTGAGCAGGCCGAGCGACGCGGCGATGTCGATGTCGACCGCGGCGCGGATCGCCGCCACGCCCGCCCGCAGCTGGCCCACGAGCCGACGTGGTACGCGGAGCCATCGACGCCACGCACCGTAGAGTCGGTACCAGAGCGAGCTGGTGGCCGTACACCCGGAATGGCGCAACGTGGACCGCGAGACGGCGCCGCGGACGAACCCGTTGCCGCTGCATCCCGGAGCGGCCCGGTTCTATCGGGACGGCTGAGGGCCGTACGCTGCCCGACGTGACGTCAGTACGAGCCGTGGCCGCACTGCTGGCCATCGCGCTGCCGCTGGGTGCCTGCGGTACGGCGCCCAAGGGCAGGCCGGGTACGCCGGCCACGGCGACGTTCCACACTCCCGCGCCACCGTCGCCGGCCGGGCCGCCGGAGATCACCCTGGCCTTTGCGGGCGACGTGCACTTCATGGACCGCACGCTCAAGCTGCTCGACGACCCGGCCACCGCGTTCGGGCCGATCTCGTCCGTGTTGTCCGCGGCCGACCTCGCGGTCGTCAACCTGGAGAGCGCGGTCACCACGCGCGGTACGCCGGAGCCGAAGCGGTACCACTTCCGCGCGCCGACGACCGCGTACGACGCGATCAAGGCCGCCGGCGTCGATGCGGTGACGATCGCCAACAACCACGCGCTCGACTACGGGCGCATCGGCCTGGCCGACACGGTCGCCGCGGCCAAGGCGGCCTCGATGCCGTACTTCGGCGCGGGAGCCAACGCGGCCGAGGCGTACGCCCCGTGGATCACCGAGGTGAAGGGCGTCAAGTTCGCGTTCCTCGGGTTCGACCAGTTCTTCGAGCTGTGGCAGCAGTGGAAGGCGACCGACGGGCAGTCCGGCATCGCGATGGCCCGGGACCTGCCGCGGGCCGTGGCGGCCGCCAAGGCGGCCCGGCAGCAGGCCGACGTACTCATCGTCTATGTGCACTGGGGCAACGAGGGCGACCAGTGCCCGACCGCGGAGCAGCGCAGCTTCGCCGCCGAGATGGCCAAGGCCGGCGCGGACCTCGTCATCGGTACGCATGCCCACCTGCTGATGGGCGACGGGTATCTGGGCAAGACGTACGTCCAGTACGGGCTGGGCAACTTCGTCTGGTACCACGACGACGCGTGGAGCAACGACACCGGCGTGCTGCGGGTGACCATGACCGGCACGAAGGTCACCAGGACCGAGCTGGTGCCGGCGTACATCTCCCGGCAGACCGGGCAGCCGCTGCCGGTGCCGGGTGCCGAGGCGGACCGGATCAACCGGAAGTACGCCGGCCTGCGGTCCTGCACCAGGCTCTCCTCGACTCCTAGTACGCCCTGAGTCGGACGTACCCTCGATCGCGTGACCATCAGCACGAAGCGCGCGGGGCGGGCGGGGGTGGCGTGCGT
>JAEHDK010000258.1 GCA_016880465.1 Micromonosporaceae bacterium | reverse complement strand
GGCGACACCGGCGTGGCGCACCTGGCCACCGCGTACGGCACGCCGTCGGTGCTGCTGTTCGGCCCGACCCCGCCGGCGTACTGGGGCCCGCCCGCGACCCGCCCGCAGCACCGGGTGTTGTGGCACGCCGACGCGGGGGTCGGGGCGATCACCGTCGCCGAGGTCCTCGAGGCAGCCCGCGCGCTCGCGGACGACCGGGTGGACACGCCGGCGGCGCCCGGGTGACACCGCGGTGACACCGTGGCGCCGCAGGGATCATGCGGTTGACGTGGCGTCGCCCCAGCGACCGTCTCCGTGGCTCGCTTTGTAGCGCAGGTAGTCCCTGTTCATGCGCTAGGTGGGTGGGCGCCGCCAGTAACGGCGACGGACTTCGCCTCGATAGCGTCGAGGTCGCGTACGGCGTAGCGGTGGTGCTCCCACTCCTCCGCCAGGATCACGTGCAGGCAAGACCGGACAGGTCAGCCCTGACGAACCGGGCGCCACGCAGGTCCGCGCCGACGAACTCCGCTGCCTGGTGGCGAGCCGGCACGAATGCCGGAGGCCGGCAGGTCGTTTACGGCCAGTCGTGGAGCCGCTAAGGTGCAGAACTGGTAATCGCCGAGGAACTGCACGGTACGTCGTTCCACACACCGTTGTAACGGCGCAGCGGAGAGTGACGAAGAGGTATCTGCGCATGGCAGACCGGGTGGACAGCTCCACACTGGACACTGGGTCCCAGTACGGCGATCCCGCCCAGTACGGCGATCCCGCCCAGCCGGTGCGGCGGCGCAGGTCCCTCGTACGCCGGGTCTTCCGCAGCCGCCGGCAGCTGCTCGTGGCCCTCGGCTCCGGTACGGTCGCCGCGGCCGGCCTGGGCTCGACGGCCGTCGTCATGCTGAGCGGCGGCGCCGACGACGACGGCTCGTCGCGCGGCTCACCGCGAGACGCCGGCGCGTTCGCCGACCGGGACTCGAGCTACGTCCAGGGCGGCGCGCTGGATCTCGGGGTGGACGGCGTCGCCGGCACCCCGTCCGGGGCCGCCGAGGCAGCACTGAAGGTCGCGCCGCGGTACCCGACCCCGCTCAGCCGGGATCCGATCATGCATCTCCTGCGCCGGGCCACCTTCGGCCCGACCGCACCGGATGCGGCGCAGCTCCGCCGCGACGGGATCGACGCCTGGCTCGCCCAGCAGCTCAATCCCGACCAGGTGCCGGACGACGCGGTCGATCGCACGCTCGCGGCGTACCCGCTGCTCGGCATGAGCACGGCCGAGCTACGCGCCGTCAAGGACCTCGGCCAGGCCGCGATGACGCAGCTGGGCCACGCCACGATAGCCCGGCAGGTGTGGAGTCACCGGCAGCTGTACGAGGTGATGGTCGACTTCTGGGCCAACCACCTCAACATCACGAACCCGTTCGACGGCGGCGATGTCACGCGCTCGGTCTCCGACCGCGAGGTGATCCGCAAGCACGCGCTCGGCCGGTTCAGCGACATGCTGCTCGCCTCCGCCCGCGATCCCGCCATGCTGCGGTACCTCGACAACGCCTCGTCGGACAAGCGCAACGTCAACGAGAACTACGGCCGCGAGCTCCTGGAACTGCACACCGTCGGCATCGACGGCGGGTACACGGAGACCGACGTACGGCACAGCGCCTACCTGATGACCGGTCGGACGGTGGGCAACGACGGCCTCTTCCGGTACGACGCCCGCCGGCACTGGACCGGCAAGGTCAAGGTCCTCGGGTTCAGCCACGACAACAAGTCGGCGGCGCAGGGCCTCCAGGTCGGCGACGCGTACCTGACCTACCTCGCCAAGCACGAGTCCACCGCGCGGTACATCGCCCGCAAGCTCGCGGTGCGGTTCGTCGCGGACAGCCCGCCGAGGTCGCTGGTGGACCGGCTGGCCAAGGCGTACCTGGACAACGGCACCGCGATCGTGCCGGTGCTGCAGGTGCTGTTCCGGTCGCTGGAGTTCTGGATCGCGACCGGCCTGAAGACCCGCCGCCCGCTGGAGAACTTCGTCGCCGCCGTACGGGTGCTCGGCATCGAACCGGAGTCCGGTACGCCGGACGCGATCCAGGAGATGTACCAGCAGGCACAGCGGCTCGGCAACGCGCCGCTGACGTGGGGCCCGCCCAACGGGTTCCCGGATGTCGCGGGTGCGTGGAGCTCCGCGCACGCGATGCTCGGCATCTGGAACAGCCACCGGGCCCTGGCCCAGGGGAAGTACCGCGGCGTACGCACCCCCAAACCGGAGTACCTGATCCCGCCCGGCCCGACCACGGTCGGGCAGTACCTCGACGCGCTGGCCGTACGGCTCGTCTTCCAGCCGCTCGCGGCCCGGGAGAAGCAGGCCATCCTGACGTTCCTGGGGGCACCGGAGGCGACCAAGATCAAAGACATGACACTCGGCGGCAAGGTGAAGGACGTCGTGCCGCTGGTCCTCGACTCCGTCTACCACGCCCTGCGGTGAGCTCATGAGTGCCGAACGCGAACTGCCGAGGACCGCCCTGCCAAGGACAGCCCTGCCAAGGACAGCCGAGGAGCTGCGCCGGCACGGGCCGACCCTGGCCGACGCCGCCGTACGGGTCCAGGCCGAGCAGGTCACGGCTCGACTCCGTACGCAGCGGGACCGGTGGCGGCGCGGCTTCACCCGGCGGCGGGTGCTGGCCGGCGCGGGGGCGGCCGGCGTGGCCGCGCTGGGCGCGCAGCTGGCCACGGCCCGGGTCGCCTTCGGGGATCCGGCCACGGTGACACGCACCCTGGTCGTCGTGTTCCTGCGCGGCGGCATGGACGGCCTGTCGGTGGTCGTACCCGCGTTCGACGCGAACCTGTACCGGACCCGGCGCACCATCGCGGTCCCGCAGGCCGCACTGCTGCCCGGCGACCGCGGCTTCGGTCTGCACCCGGTGCTCGCACCCCTGCAGCCGCTCTGGACGGCCGGCCAGATGGCCGCCGTGCACGCCGTCGCGTCGCCGGACGTGAGCCGCAGCCACTTCCAGGCGCAGGACTGCCTGGAGCGCGGCGCGGCGTCGGTGGCGGTCGGCACCGGCTGGCTCGACCGGGTGCTGGAGGCGCTGGGGCCGGGTACGACGTTCCGCGCGATCGCCGAGGGCGCCTCCCTGCCCCGCTCCCTGGTCGGCTCCAGCGAGAAGCTCGTCCTGCGCGGCATCCAGGAGTTCCGCCTCGACACGACCAGCAGCGTGCGGGACAAGACGATGGCGGCCCTGCACAGCCTCTACACCGGACTCGAGCACCCGCTCGCCGCACAGGCCAGGGCGACCCTGGATTCGCTGGCCACCGCGCGGAAGATCGCGGACACCCCGTACAACCCGGCCACGCCGTACCCGGGCGGCGGCTTCTCGGACCAGCTGCGCGACGTCGCCCGGCTGATCAAGGCCAAGGTGGGTCTGCGGGTGGCCGCGATCGACGTCGGTGGTTGGGACATGCACACCGGACTCGGCAACGTCGACAATGGCGAGATGCGCAACAACCTGGGCGATCTCGCCAACGCGCTGGGCGCGTTCACGGCCGATCTCGGCGCCGCCCTGGCCGACACCACGCTGGTCACGATGAGCGAGTTCGGCCGGCGGCTGGAGGAGAACGGCAACCAGGGCACCGACCACGGCCACGGCGGCGTCCTGCTCCTGCTCGGCGGCGGGCTGGTCGGCGGCAAGGTGCACGGCAGGTGGCCCGGCCTTGCCGAGTCGCAGCTCGACCACGGTGACGTGGCCGGCGCGAACGACTACCGGGACGTGCTGTCCGAACTGCTCATCGCCCGGCTCGGGGTCGCCGACGTGGCGAAGATCTTCCCCGGGTACACGTACCAGAGGCTGGGTGTGTTCCGCTGATCCGACCACGGATGCTGATGGCGGCCGGCGCGGCTCTCGT
>JAEHDK010000257.1 GCA_016880465.1 Micromonosporaceae bacterium | reverse complement strand
GCGTACCTGCCGCTGACGATCGACGTCCTGCGCGTCACCGGCGGGGCGATCACCGAGATCGTCACGTTCCACAACGACCAGTTCCCGCGGCTCGGGCTGCCGGAGCGCCTGCCGGCGGCCGGCACGGAGTAGTCCCGGTGCGGACGCTCGCGCTGCGCGGTGGCGCGCGTGTCGCGCGTGTCGCGGTGGTCGCGGCGGAGTGGTGCGACGCGTTTGGCGTCGTCACCCGCGGGCGGGTGCAACTGCAATTGCGCGACGGCGAGCCCGGGCCGGTCCTCGGACGCGACGCGGGGTTCTGGCTCCGCGGCACCGGCGTCCGCGCCCTGCGGAACCCCGGCCGTCGCACGGCGAGGGTGCGCATCGTCACCCGCCGGGCTGCGCCCAGGCGCGACGAGGACGGGTGTACCCGCACCTCGCCGGCGTACTTCGTTCCACACCGATACCGAGACTTCTACTAGTGTCGCGTAATTGAGGTCGTTTACTTGGAGTTGTTGGCGAGCAGTTTCTTGAAGGCGCTGTTGAGTATCGCCACCTTGGCGATGATCTCTTCCGGGGTGGCGGTCCACTCGAACGGTTGGGCATCGGTGTTCCAGTACGCGACGTAGTCGGTGATTCTGGCGATGAGTTGGCGCAGCGAGGTGAACGTGCCGCGGCGGATGGCTTGGCGGGTGATGATCCCTAGCCAGGTCTCCACCATGTTCAACCAGGAGCTTCCGGTCGGGGTGTAGTGCAAGGTGACGTTGGGGTGGCCGGCTATCCACGCGTCAACATCGTCGCCGAAGTGGGTGGACAGGTTATCCATGATCAGGTGCAATGGTTGGTCGGTAGGGTAGGCGGCGGCCACCCGGTCCATGAAGGCCAGGAACTCCACCGTGCGGCGCCGGGGGTAGCAGTCGGCGTGGACCTGTCCGGTGTGGACCTCCAGGGCGGCGAACAGGTTGGTGGTGCCGTGCCGGACGTAGTCGTGCGTGCGTTTCTCGCTGCGGTGAAAGTCGATCGGCAGCAGCGGTTGGGTGCGGTCCAGGGCCTGCACCTGGGTCTTCTCGTGCAAGGAGAGCACGACCGCCCCGTCGGGCGGGGCCAGATATAGCCCGACCACGTCGAAGACCTTCGCCTCGAACTGCGGATCGGTCGACAGCGGCACCTTGAACGTGCCGGTGCGGTGCGGCTGCAACCCGTTGTCCCGCCACAGGTCTGCGATGAAGTTGTGGGACACCTCGATACCCTCGTGCGCCTTGAGGTAGCGGGCCAGTTCCCGGCTAGACCAGTGCGACAGGCCGGTGTGCTGCGGCGGGGACATCCTCGTCATCGCCAGGATCCTGGCCCGAACCGACCCGGGCACCTGGGCCGGCTTACCCGGCTTGGGCCGGTCGGCCAGACCGGCCAGGCCCGCCTCGGTGTAGCGGCGCACCCACGTGTTCACCGTCGGCCGGCTCACCCCGGCCAGCGCGGCGACCTCCTCGGCGCGGTAGCCTTCGTCGCGCCACAGCACCATCCGTGCCCGGGCGGCCACCACCGCATCCACCGCCCGATCATTGACCACAGCGGACAACTCGTGACGTTGCTGCGCCGTCAAAGCCATAAACCATATTGAACCCATTCATGGTTACACGAATGTCAGTAAGTCATAACGATTACGCGACACCTAGGGTCCGGTTGGAAATGTGGATATCGCGCTGACGATCTTCGTGATGATAACGGCCATGACACTTAGGATGAGTAGGACAAAGATCACAACGGCCGTGATGCCGGCGGCTCCCCAGCCCGCCGACGGCCCGCGGAACTGGGCCCCGGATGTATGGTTGAATGCGCGTTTGGCGTCGAGGAATCCACGCTTGGATCTGCCCTGGACCTCCACCCAGTCGCCCTCGGTGACGAACCCGATCGCCTGGTCACCACGCATCCGCACCGTCACCAAGCCGGTTCGGCCGGCGTACGGATCGTGCTGCTCCAGCCGGAACGTCAGCCTCGAGACGTCCTCCATCGTCCCCAGTGCGACATTGCGAGCCTGGCCGGCCACGCTATTGGCAAGGACCGACCTGGGCCGTGCGCCTTGCGGCGGCCTGGGCCCGTGGCGGGCGTCGGCCCGGTCGAACCGACCAGGGCCTGGGGGAACCGACCCAGGCGGGGAACCGGGGGCGGGCGGAAGCTGCCAACCTCGTCGTTTGATCGGTTGTTGCCCAGATTCGGCGCCCCGGTCAGCCATTGCGGTCCTCCAACGCGGCGGCCCAAGACAACCGAAGGTAACGCCGCTATAAACTGTAGTGGTTTGATCATCCGTATTCAATAGCTGG
>JAEHDK010000256.1 GCA_016880465.1 Micromonosporaceae bacterium | reverse complement strand
GTCAAGTGCACTCTCACGCCGGTCGTGCATGATGGGCGTCAGAGATGCATTGACGCCCGCGCGTCTGTCGATATCGTGTGCTAGTGCTGACCTCACGGTGCAATCGACCGCTGCGGCGTGTCTGATGGCACCTCGTTCTGCGCCGCCCATGGTCAGGCGCCAACTCGGCGTCGAGCTGCGACGGCTGCGGGAGCAGGCCAACCGGCAGAGCGGTGCGGTCGCGCGCGAGCTGGGCTGGTCGGACTCCAAGCTGTCGCGTATCGAGACAGCCCGGAACGGGGTTAGCGCCGAGGATCTAGATCGACTCTGCGAGATCTATGCGGTTGCTGCGGGAGTTCGCGAGCGGCTCAGCGAGCTGGCCCGGCAGAGCCGCCAACGAGCGTGGTGGGAGGCGTACGGTCACGTCCTGCAGAACCAGTACGAGATCTATATCGGCTACGAGGCCGAAGCGACCGCCATCCATGGTTACTACGCCATGGTGGTGCCTGGACTGCTGCAGACCGACGAGTACGCCCGGGCGCTCCTGGAAGCCGACCGACCGGACGAAGAGCCGTCCCTCCTTCGACAGCGGGTGGCCGTACGCATGGCCCGCCAGGCGATTCTCAGCGGCCACCCACCGCCGACGTTGGAGGCGGTCATCGACGAGGCGGTCATCCGCCGGCAGGTGGGCGGCGCCGACGTGATGCGGCGGCAGGTACGTCGGTTGATCGCCCAGAGTCAGCGGGACAGCATCTCGGTCCGCGTCCTGCCATTCTCAGCAGGTGCTCACCAGGGACTCAGTGGATCATTCGTAGTTCTGGATTTGCCGGCGAACATCGGCGGTCCCCTTGTGTACTGCGAAGGGATGACCGGCGGCGTCGTACGGTCGAAGCCGGAGGACCTGCGCAGCTACACCGACGGGTACCGGTCGATCAGCGAGGTGGCCCTCAGCGCCGCCGACTCGGTCGCGTTCCTTGAGGGCGCCGCACGGTAACACCAACCACTGCCAGCACCGGAAAGGAGAGGCACCAACGTGCCAACAAGACGGTCAACCGAGGTAGGGCAATGGCGCCGGAGCACCAGGTGCTCCGCCGCCGATTGCGTCGAGGTAGCCATCACACCGGACGCGGTCCTGGTCCGGGACTCCAAGGACCGCGATGGTCCGGTCCTCGCCCTGGATCGCGAGGCCTGGCGCAGCTTCCTGCAGAGCCTCTAGCCAAGTAAGTAGGCGGCACCCGCTGTCACGAGTGCCGCCTGCCGACTCGATGCGTACGAACGCCGAACACCGGAGTCGACGGACGTTAGCACGCCGTCGTCCGGGATCGCAGCGAGCGCCCCACGGGAGGGCGTTGAGCCGCTCCGACACCCGTTGTGCCAGGATCAGCGGCGTGTTGGGAATCCTGGCCACCGAGCCGGCATTGGACCGCCCCGACCTGCTCGCCACGCCCGTGGCCGAGGCGTTGCGCGGCTGGGCGCGGGCCGGCGACGTGCTGGTCGCGCCGATCGATCCGGAGCTCGCCGACACGGCGGCGTTCTGCGCGGCGTACGAGGTCGCACCCGAGGCGTCGGCCAACTGCGTCGTGGTGGCCGGCAAGCGGGAGGGCGAGCTGCGGTACGCCGCCTGCATGATCCTGGCGACCACCCGGGCCGACGTGAACAACGCGGTACGCCGGTTCCTCGACGTACGGAAAGCCAGCTTCGCGCCGACCGCCGAGGCGGTGGAGCTGACCGGGATGGAGTACGGCGGGATAACGCCGATCGGGCTGCCGAAGCAGTGGCCGCTCCTTGTGGACGCCCGGGTTGCCACGACCGACCACGTGGTGATCGGCTCCGGCGTGCGGCACAGCAAGCTCGTCTTGCCCGGGTCGGCCCTCGCCGACCTGCCGGGCGCCCAGGTGATCGAGAACCTGGCGATCAGCTCAGCTGCTCGCGGACCTGGCGCTTGAGGCGGGCCAGGATCGCCGTACCGCCCCGGACCCGCAGCGGGCTGATCGCCGCGGACAGGCCCATCCGTACGTAGAGATCGTCGGGTACGGCGAGCACCTCGTCCGCGGTCGCGCCGGCCAGACCTTCGGCGAGGATGCCGGCGAACGCGCGGGTCGTCGGCGCCTCGGCCGGGCAGTCGAACCAGGTGGTCACCCGGTGATCGGCGGCCACCTCGGCGTGCAGGAAGAACTGCGTCTGGCACTCCGGTACCCGCTCCATCCCCGCGTGCCCGGCGAACCGGGCGGGCAGCGGGGGCAGCGCGTCGGCGTACTCCAGGAGCATCTCCAGAACCACGTCCCGGGGCGCCGAGGCGAACTCCTCGACGATCCTGCCCAGCTTCGCCGGCATCTCCATCGCGCGCCCAGCCTAGCCAGCCGGAGCGGCGGCCCGCCGGCCGGACCGGCCGGCCACCGTACCCCGGCGTGGCGTTCAGTTGTTCGGTGGCTTGCTGCTGATCTCGCCGAGGGTGGACTCCGGTTCCATCTGGATGGCCAGATCGCCCAGCGTCACCACGCCGACGAGTTGGCGGCTCTGGTCATGGACCAGCAACCGGCGTACCGCCCGGTCGCGCATCAGCCCGGCCGCCTCGTCTGGCGTGGCGTCGTTCTGGATCATGACGAGGTCCCGTGTCGCGATCTCGCCCAGCTGGGTGGCCCGGGGATCGCGTCCGTCGGCGATGGCCCGTACCACGATGTCGCGGTCGGTCACCAGGCCGGCGAGCGTGGGCCCCTCGGTCACCACGACATCGCCGATGTCCTCCGAGCGCATTGCCTGCGCCGCCTCGTCGAGCGTCGTCTCTGCCGGGAGGTACACGACCTCCCTCGTCATGACGTCGCCCACCGTTCGGTCTCGCATGGTCGCCTCCGGTTGTCTTGGGCTCCGTGGACCCATACCCACGGGCCGGTGGCGTACACCCCTAACCGCCCAGCAGGTCCAGAAGGTCGTCGACGGGGACGTCGACCCGCTCGCCGGTCGATCGGTCGCGCACCTCGACGTACCCCTCGGACAGGCGGCGGCCGA
This sequence comes from Micromonosporaceae bacterium, assembly GCA_016880465.1. Classification (GTDB taxonomy): domain Bacteria; phylum Actinomycetota; class Actinomycetes; order Mycobacteriales; family Micromonosporaceae; genus EFPC-2. The sequence goes on along the minus strand of JAEHDK010000256.1, from coordinate 4,209 downwards.
CCACGACGATGCGCGGCAGGCCGATCAGCTCGGCATCGGTGAACCGCACCCCGGCGGACGCCTGCGGCCGGTCGTCGACCAGCACCCGGACGCCCCGGGCGGACAGCCGCTCGCCGAGCTCGAGCGCGGCCCGGACCTGACCGCCGCCGGTCGCCACGAGGTGTACGTCGAGCGGCGCGACCGCGGCCGGCCAGCACAGCCCGCGCTGGTCGCGGCACTGCTCGGCGAGCACGCCCACGAGCCGGGAGAGGCCGATGCCGTACGAGCCCATGGTGATCGTCACCGGTCGGCCGGCCGGGCCGGACGCGGTGAGTCCGAACGCCTCGGCGTACCGGCGACCGAGCTGGAAGATGTGCCCGATCTCGATGCCGCGGCCCAGGTCGAGTCCGGCGCCGCAGTGCGGGCACGGGTCGCCGGCCCGGACCTCGGCCGCGTCGATCGTGCCGGCCGGCGTGAAGTCGCGCCCGCACACCACGTGGATCTCGTGCCGGTCGGCGGCGTCCGCCCCGGTCACCCAGGCGCTACCCGGTACCACCCGGGGGTCGACCAGGTAGCGGTGGGACACGCGGGGGCCGAGGTACCCGCGGACCAGCTCGGGATGGCCGGCGAAGTCCTCGAACAGCGCGACGGTCGCCGGGAAGACCGCGGCCTGGACGCGGCCGAGGTCGATGTCCCGGTCACCGGGCAGGCCGATGACGACGATCTCGGGCGGACCACCGGGCGGCGCCACGGTCAGCACGATGTTCTTCAACGTGTCCGCCGCCGTCCAGTCCCCGCGGCCGCCCGCGCCGGTCGCGTTCAGCGCCGCCACCACCGCGTCGATCGTCGTCGCGCCCGGGGTGTCGACCACCTCGCTCGCGGGATGGGCGACCTGGGGAGCCGGCGGCGCCGGCGTCACGACGGCCTCCGTGTTCGCCGCGTACCCGCAGCCGGGGCAGGTCACCAGCCGGTCCTCGCCGACCGGGCTGCGCGCCTGGAACTCCTCGCTCGCGCTGCCGCCCATCGCGCCGGACCACGCCGAAACCACCACATAGGACAGACCGAGCCGGTCGAAGATCCGGGTGTACGCCTCGCGGTGCCTCGCGTACGCGAGCTTGAGGCCCTCCTCGTCCAGGTCGAACGAGTACGAGTCCTTCATGAGGAACTCACGGCCGCGCAGGACCCCGCCGCGGGGCCGCGGCTCGTCCCGGAACTTCGCCTGTACCTGGTAGAGGATCACCGGATAGTCGCGGTACGACGAGTACACGTCGCGGACGAGGGTGGTGAACATCTCCTCGTGGGTCGGCGCGAGCAGGTAGTCGGCGCCGCGCCGGTCCTTGAGCCGGAAGATGTCGGCGCCGTAGTCGGTCCACCGGCCGCTCACGTCGTACGGCTCGCGCGGCAGCAGCGCCGGGAAGGCGACCTTGCAGGTTAGGGCGCAGCCGGACGTACCCGAAACCGGTTTCGGTCCGGTCGTTTGGCAGACTCGCCGGCATGGGGTGGTCGAGGTTCGTGGCGGTGGGGGACAGCTTCACCGAAGGACTCGACGACCCACAGCCGGACGGTACGGGGTACCGCGGCTGGGCCGATCTCGTCGCGGGTCGGCTCGCCGAGAAGGCGCCGGACTTCACGTACGCGAACCTGGCGATCCGCGGCCGGCTCTTCCCGGCGATCGTCGACGAGCAGGTGCCCGCTGCGCTGGCGATGCGGCCCGATCTGATCAGCTTCGCCGGCGGTGGCAACGACGCGCTGCGCCGGTCGTTCGACCCGGACGCGCTGCTCGCCCGGTTCGACGAGATGGTCGGCGTGGTGCGCGGTACCGGCGCCGACGTACTGCTGTTCCGGTTCGCCGACCTGACCCGGCGGCTACCCGGCGGCCGGTACATCCTGCCCCGGGTCCGGCTACTGAACCGCGCGGTGGGTGAGGTCGCCGACCGGCACGGGGCCCGGCTGGTCGACCTCTGGTCGGACGACGGCTTCGACCACCCGTCGCTGTGGAGTACGGATCGCCTGCACCTCAGCTCGGTCGGGCACCGCCGGGTGGCGGCCCATGTCCTGCACGCCCTCGGCCTGGCCCCGGACCCGGCCTGGTGGGAGACCCTGACACCGGCCGACCGGCGGCCCTGGATCGTCGCCCGCGGCACCGACGCGCGCTGGGCGGGCCGGCACCTTGCGCCGTGGATCGTGCGGCGGCTGCGGGGCCGGTCGTCCGGCGACCGGATAAGCCCGAAGCGCCCCACCCTGGCACCGTTCATCGACTGAGCGGGTAGCGTTTTTGTCATGGCCGTGCCACCGGATCCCGCTCCCCAGCTACAGGAGTACACCCATCCGCAGCGACTGGTCACCAGCGCCTGGCTGGCCGACCGGCTCGACCTGGACGGCCTGGTCGTCGTCGAGTCCGACGAGGACGTCCTGCTCTACGGCACCGGCCACATCCCGGGCGCGGTGAAGGTGGACTGGCACACCGAGCTCAACGACCAGACGACCCGGGACTACCTCGATCCCGCGCACTTCGCCGAGCTGATGCGCGCCAAGGGCATCGGCCGGGATGACACGATCGTGTTCTACGGCGACAACTTCAACTGGTGGGCGGCGTACGCGCTCTGGGTCTTCTCGCTCTTCGGCCACGACGACCTCCGGCTGCTCGACGGCGGCCGGCAGCGGTGGGTGGCCGAGGGCCGGCCGCTGACCCGGGACGTGCCCGGCCGCCCGCCCGCGGACTACCCGGTTGTGCCGCGCAACGACGCGCCGATCCGCGCCTTCCGGGAACAGGTGATGGGCCATATCGCGGTCGCCCGACCGCTGGTCGACGTGCGCTCGCCGGGGGAGTACACGGGCGAGTTGCTGCACATGCCGGACTACCCGCAGGAGGGCGCGCTGCGTGGCGGCCACATCCCGGGTGCGGTGAACAAGCCGTGGAAGTCGGCAGCCAACGACGACGGTACGTTCAAAACCGCGGGTGCGCTGCGCGCGATCTACGGCGACGAGCTGGGCATCGGCCCCGACGACGACATCGTGGCGTACTGCCGGATCGGCGAACGTTCGGCGCACACCTGGTTCGTCCTGCACCACCTGCTGGGCTACCCGCAGGTGCGCAACTACGACGGGTCCTGGACCGAGTGGGGCAACCTGGTCCGGGCGCCGATCGTCCGCGGTAGTGAGCCGGGCGGCGTCACGGCGTGATCGCCAGGTGGGCCAGCACCCGCTCGGCCAGCTCCCGGTCCCCGGTGACCACGGCGTGGTGCTCCGCCCGCTGCCCGCGCCCGGCCGACAGCCGGGCGTAGGACTCCCAAGCGAGCGTGATGTGCGCCGTCGGGTGCCCTGCCACAGTGGGTGCCAGCCGGCCGCGACCCGAGTCGTCGACCGCGACCACGAGGTCCATGCCGATCTGATCGGTCACGGTGAGCCGGACCGTCGCGCCCGCGGGTGCCTTCGCCCGCCGGGCGACGATCCGGGGCAGCAGGGGTACGAGGATGTCGCGGGCGACGTACCCGCCGGGGGCATCGAGTCCGCCGGGCCGGCCGACCGCGCGCCGGACGTCCTGCTCGTGTACCCAGCAGTCGAACACCCTGGTGCCGAGCAGGTCGGCGACGGTCGTCGGTTCGCCCCACGGGTACGTCGCCGGGCCGGCTGGATCGGGCGGGTCGGCCAGCTGCCGTCCGCGGAGCCGGGCCACCTCGGTTAGCTCGTGCAGCACCTCGGCTCGGGACTGACCGCGCCGGCGGTGTACATCGGCGTCGATCCACTCCTGGAACCCTGCCGGCGGCGGATGCCCGCTCGCCATCCACTGCTCGCCGGCGGTCACGTGACCGTACACGTCGCCCACTGTCCACAGCGGACACTCGGTGGGCCGGTGCCAGTCGGCGTCACTGAGCTCGGTACCGAGCTCGATCAGGGCGTGGAGGGTCTCCCGCAGTGCGGCGGCGTACCGGTTGACGGGGTGCACCAGCTCAGCGTGGCGGCCGCCCACCCGAGCCGTCAACGACGCCGGTCATCCGGACGTCGCCGGCTAGCCGTCAGGTCGCCGACTGTACGTGCCGCAGCGAGACCAGGCCGCTGACCGGAATCCGGCCGACCTCCTGGCCGGTGGCGAGATCGAGCGCCACGACCGTACCGTCCTGCCCGACGTACGCGCGGTCCCGGCTCAGCGCGAGCCCGTGCACCGCCGTACCGGTGGAGATCTCCCACCTCGCCAGCGTGCTGCCCTTCTCGACCGGGCGCGCGAGCACC
>JAEHDK010000255.1 GCA_016880465.1 Micromonosporaceae bacterium | reverse complement strand
GGCTATGCGGTGGTCGCCAGCTCCGCCGGCTCGGCCAGCCGGTAGACGAGGCCGTCGCCGCGCTGAGGCAGCTCGACCGCTGCGAGGAGGTCGACAGCCCCAGGTAGCGCTGGCCAGTGCTCGTCGTCGGCCGTGTCGGAGTCCCAGAGCGGGCGGCTGCGGCTGTCGTGCACCGACCAGAGCACGACGTCGGGCGGATCGTCGGTGCAGCTGTACCGGATGGTTGCTGCTCGGGGATACATCGCGAAGCAGGCCGTCTGGTCTAACTGACCGGTAGTAGAGGTCCGGCGGTCAGCGGTAGATCGTCACGAAGTCGCTGAGCGTGTTCCCCTCGGGCCAGGCGTCGACGCAGCCGGTGCTGTCGCGGTAGGAGATGTTGGTGACCGTGCGAAGCTCGGTACCGGCCACTCCGTACCCGTCCCACGACCGACGGATGCCGTCGTAGAAGAAGTAGGGCGTGTAGTAGCTCTCGATACCGGTGCAGCCCGGCCCGGTGTAATGGCTGATGTAGGGGCGGGTGACCGGGTTGCACGCGGTCTCGCCGCAGACCGGGTGCGCGCCGGTGCAGGTCGGCTCGCCCACTTGTGGGGGCACCGCGACCGCGTCCCACGCCGCGCGCACCGCGTCGAACACCGGGCAGTTGGCCGGGTAGAGGTTGCTGGCCGCGTACAGCGTGGCTAGGCGGACGTTGGCGTACTGCCAGGTGGAGGTCTTGGTCAGCAGCGCGTTGTAGAAAATCCGGGCGGCGTCGCGGATACCGATGCCCGGCAGCGCGAAGCTTCCGTCGCAGGTCGGGCTGGCCGGCCCTACGGTCGGGTTGCTGCCCTGAGCCAGCAGGTAGAACCAGTGGTTGAGCGGACCGGCGGCGGAGTGGACCTCGGTGAACGGGATGTCGGTGCTCCAGCAGTTCGGGTCACCAGGGCTCAGTGAGGGCTGGTACATGAACCGGATCGGGCCGTTGCCGAAGAAGTTCACCTTCTCACCGACCGTGAAGTCCGGCGGATCGTTCGGGTTCTTGGTGAAGTGCTCGGTCAGCGTGCCGAAGATGTCGCCGGTGCCCTCGTTGAGACCACCGTTCTCGTTGCCGCTGCCGGCACCGCCCGGTGTGGTCTGGAAGATGGCGTGCCCGAACTCGTGCCCCACCACGTCGATCGAGGTCGCCTGGCGCTGACCGTCCTGAGAGTGGCCGAAGTTGGTGTAGCTGCCGTACCAGAACGCGTTGACAGCGTCGAGCCCGACCCGGATGGGGAAGCCGCCGCCGCTGCCGTTGATGCCGGCGCGGCCCAGCCACTGGCTGAGCATGTCCCACTCCTTCTGCACCGCGTAGAGCGCGTCGACGCACGCGGTCTCCAGGTTGGTGCCGGAGCCGTTGCCCCAGTTGTCGTCTGTGCCGATGTACGTCGAACCGTTCTGCCCGCCGCAGCGGATTCCCGAACGGAGCGGGTCAGCCATGGAGTACAGGATTAAGGAGCGCCCTGTGGAGATGCTCACCACCCCGTTGTGGTTGCCGTTGCCGACGCCGTCGCGGACCTCGTCGTAGGAGTCGGCGACCTGGCCGGTCATCGCGTCCACGAAGGCGTGCCGCTTGCTCGGCGCGGCCGGTGGAGCGGTGGTGACCACGGTCTCCCAGGCCAGCCGCGGCGTGTCCCAGGCGAGCACGACCAGTCGCGGCGTCGAGGTCGAGGCCGCCGCCGACAGCTCGCCCCGCGCGGCGGTGGCGGCCGCCGCGGCGCCGACCTTCGGCGTGATGGCGACGTCGATGACCGACTTCTGCGCGGCCGCGGTGTTCAGCACGGCGCCGGCCAGGTTGGTGACCACGACCGCGTCCCCGCCGACCACCGGTAGGCCGCGGTAGGTGCGTTCGTACGAGACGTAGTGCAGGCCGTTGCCGCCCAACTGCACGCCGGTACGGATCATCGTGTCGGCGGCGCCGATGTGCAGGGCCGGGCTGCGGCTGGCCACCAGCGCATCGGCGGCCGAGACGGCGATGTCGGGGCCGGATGCCGGCGCGCCGGCCCGGGCCGAGGCTGCGGGGAGCACGGCACCAGCGTTGGCAACCAGCGCGACCACGGCAACGAGGACGGCTCCACGGCGCACGGAACCGGGACGACGGTGACCCCTCATCGAAGATCTCCCCTACGTGTGAAGCGAGCACGAGTACCTAGATGGGAGCACCGGAATCGAGATCAGTCAATAAGATCATCGAAGCCGAACTGCGGCGGATCATGGATACTCGCAGTGATTGACATACCTTTATATCTAGGCTTTCGACGGATCTGCTAGGCAAGAGCCAGATAGTGGCTAGGTCGCCCTAGTACGACAGTCCCAGTTCGTTATAGATAGCTGATCATCACTGTTCTGGGTTGGTGGGTCACGGGTTGGCCTACCTCGGCGTGTCCTTTGAGGACGGACGCGGCTACCCCGTGATGATCGTCTGTTTGTGAGGACTTCAGAAGATCACGTGGTAGCCGCTTGCGGCAGTGTAGACGTCGACCGGTGGTGGCGGCAGGTCCGGGATCTGTGGATGGTGTGGTTCGCCGGCTGTTTCGGGCGGGTCGAGCCGCGTCGTGCCGCCTGGTCGTATGTACAGGGGTTGATGTCGCTGATCGGGCGTAAGAACTGCTGGTGGCTGGCCCAGCAGGCCGGCGACGGCTCACCGCGGCCGTTGCAGCGGCTGCTGGACACCGCCCGGTGGGACGCCGATGGTTTACGCGACGCGTTGCTGCGTCTGGTCGCCACGCTGGTCGCCGTCCCCGACGGGGTGCTGGTGGTGGATGAGACCGGGTTTCCGAAGAAGGGCACGGCATCGGTGGCGGTCGCCCGGCAGTATTCGGGCACCCTCGGGCGGGTCGACAACTGCCAGGTCGCGGTGTTCCTGGCCTATGCCACCTCTCGGCTGCGGCTGCTGGTCGACCGGGCCCTGTACCTGCCCAGGACCTGGGCCGGCGACCCGCAGCGGCGGGCGCGGGCCGGGGTCCCCGACGAGGTCACGTTCGCCACCAAGCCACGGCTGGCCCTGACGATGATCCGCCGGGCAGTCGCTGCCGGACTGACCGCGGCGTGGGTCACCGCCGACGAGGCGTACGGCCGCGCCGGCTTCTTCCGGGCCGGGCTGCGCGCACTGCACCTGGGCTACGTGGTCGCGGTCGCCCGCGACCAGCAGGTCGCCATCATCGGACATCCTCACCGCGTCGACGTGCTCGCCGCGAGGCTGCCTGCGGCCGCCTGGCAGACCTACTCGTGCGGACTGGGTTCGAAGGGCCCCCGCCTGTACCGGTGGGCGTGGATCACCGTCGACGGCCATGACGGGTGCCACAGCCTGCTCGTGCGCCGAGCCGCCGACGGCACCCTGGCCTACTACCTGGCCTGGCACCCCACCCCGGTCGCCTTCGCCGACCTGGTCGCCGTCGCCGGCCGCCGCTGGATCATCGAAGAATGCTTCCAGATCGCCAAGGACCAGTTCGGCCTGGACCACACCCAGGTCCGGTCCTGGCACGGCTGGCACCGCCACACCACCCTGGTCATGGTCGCGTTCGCGTTGACCGCCCTGGCCATCCGCGACGACCAACCCGGACCAGCTACCACACCCCACGACCTGACCCACCCCACCGGTCCGATCGCGGTCACCATCAACGAAGCCCGCCACCTCATCGCCGCCATCATCATCGCCGCGCAACCGGTCGGCCGCGCCCTCATCGACCACCTACTGCACTGGTCCAACTGGCGCAGGCACCACCAAGCCCACGCCCGGGCCGCCCACTACCGACGACGACTCGGCATCGCCATCTGTTGATGTATAACGAACTGGGACTGTCGTACTAGG
>JAEHDK010000254.1 GCA_016880465.1 Micromonosporaceae bacterium | reverse complement strand
GGCGGCCGGGCCCGCCGCGGATCAGCACCGCGGTCAGCTCGCGCAGTAGGTCGAGCCGGCGAACGGCCGGGTGCGACGGCAGTACCGACCAGCCCCCGCGCCGCAGTGCTCGGACGGCGGCCAGCCCGCCCGCCGCATAGCCGGCGACCGCGATCCGGGCCCAGCCGCGCAGCTCCCGCAGCAGCGGCAGCCCGGCGATGAGCAGCGTCTCGGCGCGCTCGGCCTCGAACCGGATCAGCCGCCGCAGCGCTGGCGAGGCCGCGCCGGCGTCGAGCTCGCCGCGCGAAACCTGGAACCGGTCGAGGTCCTCCAGCGGTAGGTAGATCCGGCCGGCCCGGTGGTCCTCGGCCACGTCCTGGCAGTGCTCGACGATCTGCAGTGCCGTGCAGATGCAGTCCGAGAACAGCACCCGCTGCGGCGTCGACGCGTCGAACACCTCCAGCACGATGCGACCGACCGGGTTGGCCGACAGCGTGCAGTACTCCAGCAGCGCCGCGTACGTCGGGTAGTGCGCGATCGTCTGGTCGCGCAGGTTCGCCTCGATCAGGTCGGCGAAGGGTTGCCGGGTCAACCCGCACGCGCGCACCGTACCGGCGAGCCGCCGGAGCACCGGTGCCGCCGGCTCGCCGCCGCTCCAGATGGTGTCGAGGTCGGACCGCAGCGCGCGGAGCTGGGCCGGACGGTCGCCCGGTGCCTGATCGCCGAGGTCGTCGATGACCCGGGCCACGTCGTACACGGCGCGCAGGTGTACCTGGACCGCGCGCGGCAGGATCCGCAGCGCGACCGGAAAGTTCTCGCCGCCCTCCCGACCCCGGAGGTACGCAGCAGCGGGCGCATTGTCGGTGGTATCGCCGGCCGGCGTGGCGTCTTTCGCCAATCCGCCGCCCCGGGCAGCGCCAGCGGATCCGGGCTGCCCGTCGGCCGCTGTCCGGGTACCCCCCATGGGTGTGATGTTGCGCCGTGGTAACGGCCCCGGTCTCTAGCTTCCCGAAGTAATACCTGTTCGGATAATTATCACCGCGGTACAACGGCGAGTTCGGGTGCGAACCGCCACCGGCTGCGGTACACCGGTACAGGTGGGGGTATCTGGCGACCTGTCCAGCGGCGAGCTGGGACGTCTGATCCCCGCGCTGTACGTGCATCTGCCACAGATCCTGACCGAGGTCCGGGACAGGTTCCGGTCGGCGTGGCCGGCCTACGCCGAGTTCCTCGACCACGAGCAGACCGAGGTGGAGACCGCGGCGCGGGCATTCCTGGCCTGGCGAGCAGGCCGAGGCGGAGGGCCAGCGGCGCCGGCACCGCGACGAGCTGGTCGAGCTGTTGCTCTCCGGGCGCTCCGACACGACCGCGGTACGTGCGGCCGCCGCGCGCGCCGGCTGGACACTGCCCCGCGAGGCGGCCGTCGTGCTGTTCGATGCGGAGAACGCGGTCGGCCAGACCGTACTGTCCCGGCTGGACAGTGCCTGCCTGCCCATTCCGCGGCCGGCACCACACGGCGCGGTCGTGCCGGATCCGGCCGGCCCGGGGCGCCGTCGCCGGCTGGCCCGGACGCTGCGCGGGGCCGGAGCCGTCGTCGGCCCTACGGTCGCGCTCGACCAGCTGCCGGCGAGTGTGCAGATCGCGGAGACCGCCGCCACCCTGCAGCGCAGCGGGATTCTCCGCGATGATCCGGTCTTCGTCGATGAGCATCTCGACGCGATCCTGGTGCACCGCGACCCGCATCTGCTGGCGGCGCTGCGGGCACGGACGCTCGCGCCACTGGACGGGCTCTCGCCGCTGGCACAGGAGCGCCTGATCGAGACGTTGACGTCCTGGCTCCGGCACTTCGGCGAACGCCGGGAGATGGCGGGCGAGTTGCACGTACATCCGCAGACAGTGCGGTACCGCATGACCCAGCTGCGGTCGCTGTTCGGCGCCACCCTGAACTCGCCGCGGTTCCGGGCCCAGCTCGGCCTCGCGTTGGTGTGGAGTAGGCCATCGCTGCCCGCCGGCGATGCGAACACCGCGGCCGACCCGGTGGGGATGGGCCCAACGCCCCGCGCGACCGGGCCGGCGGTCGCAGCCAACGCGCGTACGCCCCGCCGCGCCGCGGGGAACCGGGCGAGGTCGTCGTCGGCGGCCTCGACGACGAACAGCCCGCGCGGCTTCGCACCCAAGCCGAGGTAGCCCGGCCCGCCTCAACTGCCCCCGTACCGGCCGGCGAGGCGGCGGTACAGCGCCGGCACGGTGCCCCGGATCGCGACCGGCAGCCGCAGCCAGCGTGGCCGGTACACCTCAGCGGCATCGGTCTCGATCATCCGTACCAGCGCGTCGGCCACCGACGCGGCGGACAACGGGCGGGGTCGGGTGCGGCCGTACGGGCGGCCACGCCGATCGAAGAACCGGGTCGCCACCACACCCGGCACGAACACACCGACCGCCACTCCGGTACCGCGCAGCTCCAGCCGGAGGCTCTCCGCGAACGCGTCGAGGCCGGCCTTGGTGGCCGCGTACACCGCCTCGCCGGCGACCCCGGTCCGGCCCGCGATCGACGTGACGTACGCGAGGCCACCGCGCTTACGGCCGATCATCGCCGGCACCAGCGCCCGGGTCAGCCGTACATGCGCGGCGAGGTTCGCGCTGAGCAGGGCGTCGAGCCGGTCGGTGGGCATCGCGGCGAACGGCCCGGCGTAGCCGCATCCGGCGTTCGCGACCAGCAGGTCCACCCGGCCGGCCGCCTCGACGGCCTCCTCGGCGAGCCGCTCCGCCGCCCCCGCGACGGTGAGGTCACCGACCAGCGGGATGGCGTCGATGCGGTCGGCCAGCGAGGCCAGCGCGGCGCGATCGCGGCCGTGCGCAATGACGAGCGCCCCCTTACTGGCCAGGGTGGCCGCGGTCGCCCGACCGATGCCCGAGGACGCACCCGTGACCAGGGCGACCGCACCGTCGAGCTGCATGGGTCCATTATCGACACACGGCGTCGGCGAGCTGCTGGTTGGGTTCAGGTGGGCCGGTGCAGCTCGACGATGGCTCCGCCACGCGGGGGCCGGCAATCCTCCTCAGCGGACAGTGAGTAGCGTCTTGCCGAGCGCGTCGCGGTGCTCGATGGCCTCGTGTGCCGCGGCCGCCTCGGCGAGCGGGTAGGTCTGCCCGATCACCGCCCGCAGCCGGCCCGCCGCCGCCGCCTCGAGCGCCGCGATCGTCAGCTCCCGGGCCTGTGCCCCGATCGCGGCGAGCGCCTCGATGCCATGCACGACCACGCCGGCCGGCGCGGCGCTCGTGTCGGTCAGCGCCCCGCTCGCCAACCCGTGCACGAGGAACCGGCCGCCGGGCGCCACGGCCGCGAGCACCGTCGCCCCGATCGCACCGCCGACGCCGTCGAACGCGACGGCGAGCCCGTCCGGCGCCGCCGCCGGCACCGCGCTCTCGAGCGGTTCGGCGGGCCAGACGCCGACGAGGGCCTGATAGAACATCCATTCGTCATTGCGATCTGGCGCCGCGCCCGCCTGTGCGCGGCTCCGCGCC
>JAEHDK010000253.1 GCA_016880465.1 Micromonosporaceae bacterium | reverse complement strand
CCGATCGTCGCGCAGGTCGCCGTGCCGGTGCACGACGACGACACCACCGAGGCGCTCACCGAGCGGATCAAGGAGGCCGAACGCGAGCAGCTGGTCGAGTACGTCGGCCGGCTCGTCCGCGAGGGCTGGCATGTTACCGGCAGGAAGGTACGGATTCCGTGAGAAAGCCGATCCGTCGGGCGCTGGTCAGCGTGTACGACAAGACCGGCCTGGCCGAGCTGGCGCAGGCGCTGTTCCGGGCGGGGGTGGAGGTCGTCTCGACCGGGTCGACGGCGGGGGCGATCGAGGCGGCCGGGGTGCCGGTCACCCGGGTCGAGGAGCTGACCGGCTTTCCGGAGGCCCTCGGCGGGCGGGTGAAGACGTTGCACCCGGCGGTACACGCGGGACTGCTGGCGGACCTGACCGAACCGTCCCAGGTGGACGAGTTGGCCGGGCTGGGCATAGCGCCGTTCGACCTGCTCGTCTCGAACCTGTACCCGTTCCGGGAGACCGTACGGTCCGGCGCGAGTCCCGCCGAGTGTGTCGAGCAGATCGACATCGGCGGTCCGGCGATGGTCCGGGCGGCCGCGAAGAACCACGCGAACGTGGCCGTGGTGACGTCGCCGGCGGGGTACCCGGCCCTCGCCGAGGCGCTGGCTGGCGGCGGATTCACGCCGGCCGAGCGGCGGGCTCTCGCGGCCCGGGCGTTCGCCGACATCGCGGAGTACGACGTGGCCGTCGCCGAGTGGTTCGCCCAGGAGCTGGTCGAGCCGGACGAGTTCTGGCCGGAGTTCGGCGGGCTCGCCGCCCGGCGCGCCGCGGTGCTGCGCTACGGCGAGAACCCGCACCAGCCGGCGGCGCTCTACCTGGACCCGGACGCGCCGGCCGGCCTGGCGCAGGCGCGGCAGCTGCACGGCAAACAGATGTCCTACAACAACTACGTCGACGTGGATGCGGCCTGGCGGGCGGCCAACGACTTCGCCGAGCCGTGCGTGGCCATCATCAAGCACGCCAACCCGTGCGGCATCGCGGTCGGCGCGGACATCGCCGCGGCGCACCGCAAGGCGCACGCGTGCGACCCGGTGTCCGCGTTCGGCGGCGTGCTCGCGGCGAACCGGCCGGTAACCGTCGACCTGGCTGAGCAGCTGGCCGACATCTTCACCGAGGTGATCGTGGCACCGTCCTATGCGGACGGCGCGGTCGAGGAGCTGGCCGCCAGGAAGAGCCTGCGCATCCTCGTCGCGCCGCCGTGGCGGCCGTCCGCTGTGGAGTTGCGCCAGGTGTCCGGTGGCGTACTGATGCAGGTCGCCGACCGCGTCGACGCACCGGGCGACGACCCGGCCGGTTGGCGGCTGGCCGCCGGCGAACCGGCCGACCCGCAGACGCTGGCCGACCTGGCCTTCGCGTGGCGCGCCGTACGCGCGGTGAAGTCCAACGCTATCGTCCTGGCGACCAGCGGGGCCACGGTGGGGGTCGGCATGGGCCAGGTGAACCGGGTGGACTCCGCGCGGCTCGCGGTGGCCCGGGCGGGCGCCGAACGCGCTGCCGGTGCGGTGGCGGCGAGCGACGCGTTCTTCCCGTTCCCGGACGGGCTGCAGGTACTGCTGGATGCCGGCGTACGAGCGGTGGTGCAGCCCGGCGGCTCGGTACGCGACGGCGAGTCCATCGCGGCCGCCGCCGAGGCCGGCGTGACCATGTACCTGACCGGCACCCGCCACTTCTTCCACTGACGACCTGACGACGGTGGGCGACCGTCCACTAAGGACGATCGCCCACCAGGTGCGGTCAGAGACCCGTGCGGCCAGAGACCCGTGCGGTCAGAGGTTGAGCGTCCAGTTGTCGAGGAAACCGGCGTTGCCGGCGCGCCGGTCGCGCAGCCGCAGCTGCCACGTACCGTTCGCGGCCTCGCTGGACAGGTTGACGGTGAAGGTCTGGTGGATGTCGTCACCGGTGTCGTTGCTGCGCCGCTTCAGCAGGTAGCTCGAGCCGTCCGGCGCGACAAGCCGGATCTCCACGTCACCGCGGTTCGGGTGGATGATGTTGACCACGACCGTCGACGTCGCCGACGCGTTGCGGTTGCAGCCGGAGATCGTGATCGGGCTGTCCACCGCCGCGCCGTTGTCCGGGATGGCCAGGTCGGTGTTGTTCGTACCGGAGCAGGTGGGCGGCGGCGGTGGAGCACCGGTACCCACGAACAGCAGCAGGTTCGGTGAGCCGGTACCCGGGTTGGCGACCACACCGGTGGTCGCGTTCGCCACGATCTGGTCGCGTACCTGCTGCGGGGTGAAGGTCGGGTTGGCCGACAGGACCAGCGCGGCCGCGCCGGTCGTGTGCGGCGTGGCCATCGACGTACCGCTCAGGACGGCAGTAGCCGTGTCGGACGTGAGCCAGTCGGACACGATGCTCACGCCGGGCGCGAACAGATCCAGGCAGGTGCCGAAGTTCGAGATCGACGCCCGGTTGTCGTTGATGTCCGTGGCACCGAGCGTGATCGCGGTGGGCACCCGGGAAGGCGAGAACGAGCACGCGTCGGCGCCGGAGTTGCCCGCGGCGATCGCGTACGTGACGCCGGACGCGATGGAGGCCGCGACCGCGTCGTCCAGGGCCTGCTGGATGCCGCCGCCGAGGCTCATGTTCGCCACGGCCGGCTTGATCGCGTTGTTCGTCACCCAGTCGACACCGGCCACGACCTGGGCCGTCGTACCGCTGCCCTGGCAGTTCAGCACGCGGACGCCGACGAGCTGGACGCTCTTCGCCACGCCGTACGCCGTGCCGCCGGTCGTACCGGCGACGTGCGTACCGTGCCCGTGGCAGTCGTCCGCGGCGCCGCCGTCGATCGCGTCGAACCCGCTCGTCGCCCGGCCGCCGAAGTCCACGTGGGTGAACCGGATGCCGGTGTCGATGATGTACGCGTGCACGTTGGCCGCGGTGTTCGGGTAGGTGTACGAGTTGTCCAGCGGCAGGTTCCGCTGGTCGATCCGGTCGAGCCCCCAGGACGGCGGGTTCGGCTGGGTGTCCATGATGGACAGTACGTGGTTCTGCTCGACGTAGGCCACCGACGGGTTCGCGGCCAGCCGTTTGGCCGCCGCCTCGCCGGCGGACAGCTCGAAGCCGCGCAGTGCGGCGGTGTAGACCCGCCCGACCTGACCGCCGTAGCTCGCGGCGAGGTCGTGGGCGGCTCCGGCGACCGCCGTACGGGCGACTGCGGCGTCCCGCAGAACCACGATGTAGCTACCGGTGACGGCGTTCGCGCCGCCGGCATTGCGGATCTCGCCAGTCGGTGCGGCGGCGACCACTGGGCCGCTTCCGATGCCCGCGGTGAACGTCGCGACGACGATGCCGAGGCCGAGCGTCACCAGGCGACGGGTTCGATGTGCCATCGGTGCTTCCTCCTCCCTCGGCCGCCGGGCTGGCCGGCGGCTTGAACGAAGGTTATCGATCTGGCCCGGCCGGGTCCAGTGCGGTCCGTCCGTCCGGCGCGGCGCAGCGGCGGTGTTGTGGAAGGATCGGCAGCGTGACGGCCAGCATCCTCGATGGCAAGGCGACCGCGGCGGAGATCAAGGAAGAGCTGCGGAAGCGGGTTGCCGCGCTCGCCGAGCGGGGCATCGTGCCCGGGCTCGGCACGGTCCTGGTCGGCGACGACCCGGGCTCGGTCGCTTATGTGAACGGCAAGCACCGGGACAGCGCCGAGGTGGGCATTTCGTCGGTCCGCCGCGACCTGCCCGGCGCCGCGACCCAGCAGGAGGTCGAGGCGGTCGTCGCCGAGCTGAACGCCGACCGGTCCTGCCACGGCTTCCTGGTCCAGCTACCGCTGCCGGCGCACCTGGACGGGCAGCGCATCCTGGAGCTCGTCGACCCGGACAAGGACGCCGACGGCCTGCACCCGGTCAACCTGGGCCGGTTGGTCCTCGGCGCCGACGGGCCGGTGCCCGGTACGCCCCGGGGGATCATCGAGCTGCTCCGCCGGTACGGCGTACCGCTGGCCGGCGCCGACGTGGTGGTCATCGGCCGGGGCACCACGGTCGGCCGCTCGCTCCCGCTGCTGCTCACCCGGCGCTCCGAGAACGCGACCGTGACGCAGTGCCACACGGGTACCCGGGACCTCGCGGCGCACACCCGGCGGGCGGACATCGTGGTGGTGGCCGCCGGCTCACCGGGCCTGCTCACGGCCGACATGGTGCGGCCGGGTGCGGTGGTCGTCGACGTCGGAATCACCCGTGTGGTCGGCCGGGACGGCAAGGCCACGATCGTGGGTGACGTCGCGCCCGAGGTGCGTGACGTCGCCGGTTGGGTCGCCCCGGTGCCGGGCGGCGTCGGCCTGATGACCCGCGCGATGCTGCTGCTCAACGTGGTCGAGCGCGCCGAACGGGGCGGACGGGCGCGCTGAACGGGACTGATCGGTGCCGCGGTAAGGTTCGGGCGTCAACCGCACAAATCACCCGGGAGTTACGTTCTCATGGGCAAGAAGGTCACCGTCGTCGGGGCCGGCTTCTACGGCTCCACGACCGCTCAGCGGCTCGCTGAGTACAACCTCTTCGACACCGTCGTCCTGACCGACATCATCGAGGGCAAGCCGGAGGGCATCGCCCTGGATATCAACCAGTCCCGGCCCATCGAGGGCTTCGAGACGCGGGTCGTCGGCGCGACCACGGGCCAGAGCGGCGAGGGGTACGAGGTCATCGGCGGCTCCGACATCGTCGTGATCACGGCCGGCCTGCCGCGCAAGCCGGGCATGAGCCGGATGGACCTGCTGGAGGTCAACGCCCGCATCGTGCGCGGTGTCGCGGAGAACATCGCGCGGTACGCGCCGGACGCGGTGGTGATCGTCGTCTCGAACCCGCTGGACGAGATGACCGCGCTGACGCAGCTCGCGACGGGGTTCCCGCACCGGCGGGTGCTCGGTCAGGCGGGCATGCTGGACACGGCCCGGTTCACCCACTTCGTGGCCGAGGCGCTCGCGGTGCCGATCGGCTCGGTACGGACGCTGACGTTGGGTTCGCACGGCGACACCATGGTGCCCGTGCCGTCCCAGTGCACCGTCAGCGGCAAGCCGCTCACCGAGCTACTGCCCGCCGACAAGATCGAAGAGCTGGTCGCGCGTACCCGCAACGGCGGCGCCGAGGTCGTGGCCCTGCTCAAGACCGGCTCGGCGTACTACGCGCCGTCCGCCGCCGCGGCCCGGATGGCCCGGGCGGTCGCCGCGGACAGCGGTGCGGTCCTGCCGGTCTGTGCCTGGGTCGACGGGGAGTACGGCATCGCCGGCGGGTACCTCGGCGTCGAGGCGGAGATCGGCGCGGCGGGCGTCCGGCGGGTCGTGGAGACCAAGCTCACCGAGCCGGAGCTGGCCGCGCTGCACGAGGCCGCCGAGGCGGTACGCGCCAAGCAGGCGTACGTCGCAGCCCTTTAGGCGGCGGCGGCTCATGCGGGGACGAACGGTTCGGAGAGGTGGGCGGTGGCCAGGACGCCGCCCACCCGCCGGAGATCGGCCAGTAGCTCGACCCGCGACCGGCGGGCCGCGGTCCGGTCCCACTCGTACCGGAACCCGATGTCCGGGTCGACCAGCTGGACCGCGTGGACCAACAGGTCGCCGGTCAGCAGGAGCGTCTCGGCGCCGTCGGACAGCAGCACGCTTTGGTGTCCCGGGGTGTGCCCTGGTGTGGCCACAGTGGACAGTCCGGGACCGAGCCGCTCGGTACCGTCGACCAGCTGGACGAGCCCGGCGGACGTGAGCGGCTTCAGCAGGAAGCGGCGCAGGCCCGGGTTCACGGCCCGCACCGCCTCGACCTCGGCCCGCTGGAGCACGTACCGCGCCCGGGGAAAGTACGGCGCCGCGTCGACCACCGCCCAGCCGACGTGGTCGGTGTGCAGGTGGGTGAGTACGACAGCCGTCACGTCGGCCGGCGCGATGCCCGCCGCGGCCAGCTCCTCGGGCAGCCGGCCCGGTACGGGCGTCCAGCCGGACGGCGGGCGGGTCGGTCCGATGCCGGCGTCGACGAGGATCGTCTGGCCGGACTCGAGCCGGATCGCGAAGCACCGGAAGCGCAGCCGCCACTGTCCGCCGGCGGTGACCGCCGCGGGGTCGCGCTCGTCGGCGCACTGCCAGAGCGCGGCCGTCGCGGCCGGAAAGGCCTGCTGCCGCGGCTCGAAGAAGGTGCCGGCGCCGTCCTCAAGGGCGAAGACGGTGGTCGATCCGATGTCGCGGCGTAGGGCCATCGCGCCGATCATGCCATGCGGTGTGCCCGGTCCGGGCTCAATCCCGTACGCTCGTACTGCTACCGAGCAGGAACCCGAGAGGAGCGCCCGGGCACATGGCACGAATCAAGGTCGAGAACCCGGTCGTCGAGCTCGACGGCGACGAGATGACCCGGATCATCTGGAAGCAGATCCGGGATCAGCTGATCCTCCCGTACCTCGACGTCGAGCTGGACTACTACGACCTGTCCATCGAGCACCGCGACGCCACCGACGACCAGGTCACCATCGATGCGGCGAATGCGATCAAGCGGCACGGCGTCGGCGTCAAGTGCGCCACCATCACGCCGGACGAGGCCCGCGTGGCGGAGTTCGGGCTCAAGAGGATGTGGCGGTCACCGAACGGGACGATCCGGAACATCCTGGGCGGGGTGGTGTTCCGCGAGCCCATCATCATGGCCAACGTGCCGCGGCTCGTGCCCGGCTGGACCAAGCCCATCGTGATCGGCCGGCATGCACACGGCGACCAGTACAAGGCGACCGACTTCGTGGTGCCGGGCCCCGGCACCGTGACGATCACGTACACGCCCGCCGACGGCGGCGCGCCCATGCAGCTGACGGTCGCCGAGTTCCCCGGCGGTGGCGTCGCGATGGGCATGTACAACTTCGACGAGTCGATCCGCGACTTCGCCCGCGCGTCCTTCCGGTACGGGCTGGACCGGCATTACCCGGTCTACCTGTCGACGAAGAACACGATCCTCAAGGCGTACGACGGCCGGTTCAAGGACCTGTTCGCGGAGGTGTTCGAGGCGGAGTTCGAGGACCAGTTCGAGGCGGCCGGGCTGACGTACGAGCACCGGCTGATCGACGACATGGTCGCCGCCGCGCTCAAGTGGGAGGGCGGCTTCCTCTGGGCGTGCAAGAACTACGACGGCGACGTGCAGTCGGACACCGTGGCGCAGGGCTTCGGTTCGCTCGGCCTGATGACCTCGGTGCTGATGACTCCGGACGGTCGTACGGTCGAGGCCGAGGCCGCGCACGGCACGGTGACCCGGCACTACCGCCAGTACCAGCGCGGCGAGAAGACCTCCACCAACCCGATCGCCTCGATCTACGCGTGGACGCGCGGCCTGGCGCACCGCGGCAAGCTGGACGGTACCCCCGAGGTGACCGCCTTCGCCGGAGCGCTGGAGCGGGTCTGCGTCCAGACCGTCGAGAGCGGCCGCATGACGAAGGACCTCGCCCTGCTGGTCGGCGGCGACGCCCAGTGGCTGACGACCGACGAGTTCATGAATGCGCTCGCGGACAGTCTGGCGCAGACCGTGAATGGCTGAGCCGTAACCCGCGATGACCGGTGTCGTTGGATAGGGCGTGGGCGTGGTGCCAACTGGCTCACGGTGACTACCGACCTGCCGTCCCTTCCCAGCGGGGGGCCCGGACTCCGGGCCCCCCGTCTCCGTCGGACCGCAGGCTCCACTGCATGCCCTCCGGGGTGTCGCGGACCTCGACGCCGGCGCCGGTGAGCAGGTCGCGGATGCGGTCGGAGGTGCCGAAGTCCCGCGCCTCGCGGGCCTCGGCGCGCAGGTCGAGCAGCGCCGCCACGTAGGGACCGATGACCTCGTGCGGGTCGCGGGCACCCTCGGTGGCCAGCTCGCCGAGGCGGACGACCATCGCGCGCAGGGTGCCCCGGGCGTGCTCGCCCTCATCCGAGGTGAGCGTGTCCGCCGCCCAGTCGAGCAGCGTCTGCTCCAGCGCCAGGATCGCGGTGACGCAGCCGTCCACGTCCTTGCCGGCCAGCGCCGCGTCGAACTCGGCCCGCAGCCGGTCGGCCGAGGCCCGCAGCGACGTGTCGGCCTGGGGCGCCGTCGGGTCCGCCGGCTCGGACGGGCGGGCCGGTGCCGCCATGTCCACAATGGACGGTCGGGTCTTGGCGCCGGACACCGTGCCGAGCTGGGCCAGCGGGAGGACGCTACCGCTCGGGTGCGTCACACTGGCGCCACGACGGCGGATGGTCATCACTCCGTTGCCGACGACACTGGCGCTGCCCGCTTCGAGGTCGAGCAGCACTGCCGTGTGCTCGTCGACGCCCAGGACGACAGCTTCCGGCGGCAGGTCCTGCTCCAGCGCCGACAGCCGGCCTTCGCCCAGGTAGCAGAAGCGGGTGTCATGGTGCCCACCCTCGGCGTTGTCGTAGTGCGGAATGACCACCGCCGGCAGGCCGGCCGCGCGGGAGACCAGGTCCAGCCCCGGGATCCAGTGTGGATGGATGCCGGCCTTGTAGATCTCGTAGACCGGCACGGTATG
>JAEHDK010000252.1 GCA_016880465.1 Micromonosporaceae bacterium | reverse complement strand
GCTGGCCGCCGGCGCCTGGTCGGTTGCCCCGTTGTCCCCGAGCGCCCAGCTCAAGGTGGCCGGCCCGCTGAACGTGGTGAACGACGGGATGGGCAGCCGCATCGCGAACCGGATGCTGCCGTGTGCGGGAATTGCCGGTACGGCACAGTTGAGCTGGCGATAGCCGCCCGTCTTCACCGGTACCTGGAGGATCACGCTGTAGTTGGGACATGGGTCGAGCGGGATGTCCGCGTCGGTCGGGTTGGTGAGCGTGACGACGTAGTCCAGCGTCGTCCCAACCTTGACCGAGGCGGGTGCCTGTATCGAGGCGGTCAGCGCGGCGTACGGGTCGGGCTGCGGCTCGGCGGGCGGCGCGCGGAACCACTCGCCGACGTTGATCCCGCAGGTGACGTTCAGCGACAGGTGCAGCGCGAACTCGCCGCTGTCGGGCATCCTCAGCTTGACGCCGGCGTACGTGGTCTGCGGCCGTCCGTCCAGACAGCCTCCGTACGTCTCGATGTTGAGCTGGGCCTCTTCGTCTGGATCGATCGTGGCCGGCGTCGAGCCCGGCTCCGGCGGGAGGTGCGTCCCGGTGCCGCTGGTGAACGTGGACGTCCGGCCGGTCCCCGGATCAGTCTTGAGCAGGGTCGGCCGCCCGGTGACGGTGCAGCGGGCCGGTCCGCGGTTGTGCACCCGTACCTGAGTGATCAGGGTACCGCCGGCGCCGTTGGTCTCGGTGTCGTCCAATGCCAGGTCGGCGGTGCGGCAAGCGGCGGCGGCCGGTCGCGGCGACAGCGTCGGGGCCGGACGCTCGACGAGGGGCAGGTCCCGCCACGAAACCACGCCAGCGGATGGCGTCGGCAGCGGGCCGATCGGATCGTCCAGGGCGGGACCGCGGACCAGGACGACGGCCAGTGTCGCGGCGAGGATGACCAGCAGGGCGACCGAGCCGGTACCGGCAACGGCCCGGCGCCGGTGCCGGCGGCGCATCCCGGTGCGTACCCGCTCGGCGGCGTCGGGCCAGCTCGGCGGCGTGCGGGTAGGGTCGGCCAGCAGCTGGCGCAGCTCGTCCTCGATCGCGGTCATCGGTGCTCACCTCCGTTGGTGGTCTCAGACAGCGTCGGGCCGGGCAGGGCGGCACGCAGTTTCGCCAGCGCGCGGGAGCTGTTGCTCTTAACCGTGCCGATCGAACAGCCGAGAATCCGCGCGATCTCGGACTCGGTCAGGTCCTCGTAGAAGCGCAGGACGAGTACCACCCGCTGCTGCCGGGGCAGCGTAGCCAGCAGCTGCCACAGCGCCTCATCGCGAGGTTCCTGCGCCGGCCGGGCGACCTCGGGGGTGTCCGCCATCAGCCGCTCGCGCCAGCGTCGCCGACCATGATTGAGGTGCGCGTTGAGGATGCTGCGCCGGATGTATCGCTCCGGGTCGTCCTGGCGATGGATGCGCTGCCACCGCAGTCCGGCCCGTTCCAGCGACTCCTGCACCAGGTCCGCGGCGGAATGCACATCGCCGGTGAGCAGGTGGGCGAAGCGCAGCAGCGCGCCATGCCGGGTACGGACGAACTCGTCGAACTCCGCCGGAGCCTCCCAGCGCCGCATGGCTGTCATCGGTCCTCCTGTCAGACCTAGGACACCTGGCACCCATCCGACGGTTGCATCCGCAGACTGCGCATCGCGTTGGATTCGACCTCGATGAGGGCTCCGCACAGGACGGGCAGCCCGGAGTCGCAGCTGACGGCAAATCGGACGGCATCGACGGCGGCGGCGAGGCCCGCGCTGGCGACGGTGACGCGGGTCTGGGTAGGGGTCATGGCGTTCTCCTCGGAGTCAAGCATTGCGTGGACGGCGCCGTCGGGCACGGCCAACTCGTGCTCGAACTCGACGGACCGATCGGGCCGCACCATCCCGCGCCTCCCACGCGGTCGCCGGTGTGGACAAGGGCCAGATCACCGGCGACGAGGTTGACGACAGGGACTCGACGACCGGGCTCTGGCCATCAGACCAGGCCGGTGCGATGCTCAGGCTCCGTAGCTGGAATGGTCCCACTCCCGGCCCGCCACCGCCGCCGTCAGGCCGCGGCCTCGGACTTTCCCGCCCTTCCTTCGCGTTCCTGCACGTCTGCGACGGAGGCAGCGTCGCGGCACGCTGAGCCGGCAGGTGGATCTCATGGCAGGTCCCACCGGATTCTTTCGGCTGCGAGGCATTCGTCGGGCGGTCGGTAGGTCCTTCGGGCCGCGATGCCATGCCGCCAGTGCCGCGGGCCGGCAGGAGCGTCCATCTACCTGGCCATAGGCGTCATCGTCTGCCGCGAACGTGTCGATAGCCTGATTCCATGTTGACCCGGGAGCAGCTCGTCGCGATGCTCAGCCGTGCTGACACCGCGTGGACCACCGTGCAGGGCGTGACCCGCCAGTGGCGCCGCCACGTCCTGGTCACGAGCGCATTCGAGCAATACTTCGAAATGCTCCTGGCCGCAGGGCAGCAGTCGATGGCGAGCGCCAGGGCAACGCGCGATGACGGCGACGACGATCCGATCATCGAGTCGGTCCTCGCCGTGGCCGCGGACAGCCACGGGCGACGACGTCGAGCACACGCCGTATCCCGACGTGGCGAAGAGTGGCAGGCGGACACGGTAGTCATCGACGGTGACACGTTCTGGGCTCGAACCGGCGCCTCGGTCGTGACCAACGAAGGCGATCCCCGTCGCAGCCACGGCGGCGCCGACATCGTCGCCCTCCTGCTACCCAGTGCCGTACCGGCCGGATTCGATCTCGCCGCGACTGGTGAACAGGAACTGGTCGCCCATCGACCCTGCACGGTAGCAGCCGCGTCACCTCGCCAGCCCGATCCGCACGGCCGGACCCCGGGCTCAGAAGTGTTCAATATGATCGCCGGCGGCACCGACTTCCGGCTCAGCATCGACCTGCAAACCGGCATCCTCCTGCGCGTTATCAAGTTCGTCGGCGGCGAGATCGCCGAAGTCTGCGAGTTCACCGAGATCACGATCGACAAGCAGCTCGATGATGCTTTATTCGCCCCACTGCTCTAGTTTTCCAACAGGCCGACGGATCAATCGGATCTCTGCCGCCGACTCGCGCTCGGCCATACGCTTCTGCCGCTGGGCTCAGGCGGTCATCGCAACGCCTCGGCGAATGCCTCTCGGCGTTCGGGCACGCTGGGCGACCTTCTTCGTTGCCCCGGCCACGCTGCTGCGGCGCGTGAGACGTGCCCGCCGGTAGTCGACCTCGACACGCGGAGGGTGCGGCGTCGAAAGGTCCTCCACGGGCTCATCAACGAGTACACGCAGGCCGCATAGCCGAATCCGGGTTTCCGAACGCTACACGTGCGTGACGGAGGAAGCCACGGTCAGGGTCGGACCAGTCCTGTTTGGTACGCGATGACGACCAGCTGCGCACGGTCGCGCGCACCTAGCTTGACCATTGCATGGCTGACGTGGGTGCGGGCGGTGGCCGGGCTAAGGAATAGCTCGGCACCAATCTCGTCGTTACTCAAGCCCTGTCCCACCAGGGCTAGCACTTCACGTTCACGGTGATACCCAGGCCGGCGATCACCGGCGACCTGCGCCCGTCGCCGTAGGCGGTCAGCGTGTACAGGGCGACGAAGAGCCCGATCCAACCGGGTCCGTCCGAGAAGCCGATGGTGTAGTACGCCAGGCTGGCCAGAGCGGTCGCGATGAACACCGGCACCGGCCAGCGGCGGCGCAGGGCGAGCACCAGGCCAGTCAGGATCAGCAGCAGGTATCCGAGGTGTCCGAGGTCGCCGAGGCGCGGACTGCCGGCCTCGGGGGCCGACCGCCGACCTGGACCCGCAGCCGCTGACGTGAACCATGCGGTGCGCGACCGCGCCACGACCAGCGACTACGCCGACATGATCATTTATCGACGGTACCTGGCCGTTGCCGTCACGCGGCCACCTCTGGACGTCCAGGTCGAACGTCCTAACGTGCCGATGAGCGGGCGTCCGTTGGGCACGCGACCGGTAGATGCCCTACGGAAGTCAGCGCTATTGGCCCTCTGTGGCTTGGGC